>CAJBHN010000743.1 GCA_903952805.1 uncultured Myxococcales bacterium
GCGACCTCGGCGGCGGCGGCCTCCACCAGGCGCTGCAGGTTGGGCCAGGCGGGGCCCAGGCGGCCCCCGCGGTCGGCGTCGTGGATGAGGTCTTCGCGCTTGATGCCGCCCTTGCGCATCTGCTCCCGGATGGCGGCCACCAACAGGGTGTCGATGACGGTGGGCTCGGTACCGATGCGGTCGGCGATGCGGACGGCGGCCTCGCGGGCCCGGTCGGCACGGACGCCGACGACGCGGAAGGCCCGGCGCTCGACGGCGTTGCGCAGTTGCTCGTCGAATTGGCGACCGCTGATGGCGGCGGCGTCCATCGCCATCGCCTGGGTCGGCAGCGCGGTCTGGGCCCGCAGCACCGACGAGACCCTGGTGGCCATCACCGTGTGTTCGGCCTCGCCGGGGCGGGCGTAGGCGCCACTGACGTCGTCAAACACGAGGCCGTGGGGCTTGAGCAGGGTGTCGAGCTCGGGCCGGTCGGGCAGCACGTTGGCGTCTGGGTAGCGCAGGCGCACCCGGCGTTTGATTTCGGCGGGGGTGAGGCCGCTTTTGAGCTGCGACGACGACAGCTCGAGGGCCCGCTCGGCGGGCATCTGCCGCGGGTAGATTTCCATGCGGGCAGACCGGGCGGCCCCCCGGCTGGCAGCGGCGCCCACATCGGCCAGGCGTTCGGGCGACAACAAGGCCAGCGGCGTGTTGGTGACGGCGTCGGCGAGGGCCCGGGCCACCTCCCCGGGGCCGGGAACAGACGGACGGGCCGCGAGGCTGTCGGCCACGTCGCCGAGGGCCTTGACGCCGCGGGCGTGGGCGTCGCTCTCACACAGCCACAGGCGGGTATCGTGGACCCGCAGGGTGCGGAGGCCGACGTCGGCATCTTTGTCGACCTCCGCCGCGATGCGCACCAGGGCCATGGCCTGCACCAGCACGCTGTCGGCGTCGGCGGCGCGGTCCGAGGGGATGTTGGCCATCAGGCCACGGGCTGCCTGCTCCATCGGCATGGCGCCTCCCGCCTGCGCCACGAGGGCCACCACCTGACCGCGCAGGTCGGCGATGGCGCCATGCTTGGCCCATTCGTCGCGAGATTTGCCCAGGGCGATGTAGACGGCCGGGGTCGTGACCTGCAGGGTGTCGGCGACGTCGCGCACGCTCAAGCCAAGGCGACCCCGGAAAGGTTCTTCGAGGCCGTACAGCTCGCGGGCGTGGCGGGCGCTCTTCTTCTTTTTCGACAGCAGGGCGTCGACCCACCCTTCGATGGTCGAGGGCCGCGTGCGCTCGTTGGCGCCGGCGTTTTCGGTGCTGAGCAGGTCGCGGACCTGGCGCTCGTTGACCCCGTGCCGCTTGGCGAGGGCCTTCACCTGGCCGGCGGGGGCGGCGGCGAGGACCGACAGGGTGGTGAGGCCGGCCTCTTCCAGCGCGAGGACCACCGTGGCCGGCAACGAGCAGCCGTCGAGCAACAGGTCTTCGCCGCGGTAGTTCGGAAAAAACGGCGTCGACTCGACGACGGTCTCTGTCTGGGCGTCGCGCCAGCGCAGGCGGAACGAGAGGATTTCCTCGGCGACGCGGCGACCGATGCCGCGAATGGCCGACAAGCGGTTGTCGGCGAGGCCCAGCA
>CAJBHN010000744.1 GCA_903952805.1 uncultured Myxococcales bacterium
CGCCGCCGAGCCTACCGCCCCCGATGAGTCGACCTCCGGTGGGGAGCCGGCCACCGACCCAGGTGCGGCGCCGGCCGCCCCTGCGCCGCCGGCCACGCCTGCGCCGGCCACGCCTGCGCCGGCCACACCCGCGCCATCGGCCTCGACGGCTGCCAGCGCCTCGGCGCCAGCGGCCGCTGCCCGGATCGAGACCGGTCGACGCTCGCTGCTCACCCTCCCCGTCGCGACGGTGAAGGCGCTGAAGCAGCTCATCGACGCCGAGGTGCTGGTGGTGCTCACCACGGGTGACACGCGGCGGGTCCGGCTTGTGCGGGTGGACCGCCCCGGGCTTGTTGTGGACACCGGCACGATCCCCTGGAACACCATCGTCGCTGTCGAGGCGGCCCGGTGACGTGCCGAAGGCGCCCTGCGTGACGGGGGGCGGGGGCGGGGGCGGCGCCCGTCGCCCTCGCCTTCATCGTTACTGTCACCCTGGCGCTGTTCGCCGCATCGCCGGGGCGGGCGCAAGAACAAGAGGACGTCCGGGCAGACAGGCCCACCCGATTACGCCAAGAGATGATGATGGGCGTCCGGCGTGGGCAACCGGAGCGCTTCATTCACGGCGAACCACACGTCGAGAGGCTCTTGCTCTGGTGCCTACCAACCATGACGACCACCGGAACCATTGTCGCGGGGGTACTCGTTGTCGTACAGCTCCCATTCCGGCGTACGCCGAACCGCGACTGGAACCTTGTCATCCCAAAAGATTGAGACCGTTTCCAGTGTGCCGCGGCGTGTTTCGCGGGTGTAATTAACCGGACTCAGGTCCCAGCGTCCGCGAGGAAAACCGAATTCCCGAGCCGAGCCCCGGCTAATACCCGCGAACACGAGAGGGCGTCCGCGGCGGCCGGCGTGGCATGTTGCGAGAGCGTCCTCCCAGTCAACCAGCGATGGCGCAACAATCTTGTGCGCGACGACCTCGACGTTTCTCGAAGAAGCGACCCAATCCAGCCAACCCTCCACACCATCCGTCATCCTCGCGCGATGGTCCGCAGACGGGGAGATATCGAAGATGGCGCAGACGATGCGGCAGGCATGTCGTGCCTCCGCGAGGGTCGAGACTCGAATCTGTGGCAGAGCAGGGGAAACCGCCCCTGCTCCGATTACAATCGCCCATCGGTACAACCAGCCCGAATCGCGATAAGCGTTGATGTCCTCGGCTTTTCCAACAAGAAGCTCGATAATCGGTGTCCCCCGACAGATGAAGCGGGATCGCGGGATACGTACCGAGCCGACGAAGCGCACGTCTACATCAGATACGATTTGAAACGGACGAAACGAGCCTGAACCTGGGTCGGCGTCGAAGTTTCGAACGGGCGGGCCGCATCCGTACGCTTTCCCGCTCCCATCGAACACACGATCAAAGGAAAACCCGCTGGTGGCGCGCCCTTGACCTTCTGGGGTTGCCCACGCCGTAAACGACGCTGGCCCGAGCATTGCGAGCTCCTCAGCCACGTCGTGCTCTGCACGCACCACCGCGGGCGCCAGCCCGTCGACCACATCCGCGACGATCTCGCGTTCGCGCTCGCGCTCGTCCTCGTTGCCCGTGGTCGCCGCGACATGCGCGATCACGGCGTCGATCTCAAATGAGTCGATGCCCGGCAGAATCGAGCCGACCAAACGTCGAAACTCGTCGGCGTTGTTGTGCAGGGCGCGCAGAAAATCCACCGGGCGAACACCAAATCGAAGAGGAAACCCCAACCCGGCGCGGGGGAGATCGAAGCCGTCGACAGTGACGACGCCATCCACGCCAACAACAACATCCCGTGGTCCCCTCATCGTGTCGCATGTTGGTGCGCCTGAGGTCAGACCACGCACCACGCTGGAAAGCAGTTCCCGCGGCGGTGCCCCACCGCGGTCGGCATGGAGCAGCCATTCGAGGTTCACGCCAGGGTGAGCGCGGCGCGCGATCCATGCGGGCCCCGTGGGTCCCGCTTCGAAGCGCCACCGGTCTTCGACTCCGCCGCCGACAGCCCCCGACGTTGCGGCGCCATCAAAAAATAGCCCGGCGAAATATTCGCCCACGGAGGGCACCGGCGGTCCGAGGCCCCAGCCCCGATGACCGACTGGTAACTGCCCCCCGTCATAGACGTTGTTCGCGTAGGTCAAGACGGCCAGACGGATGCTCGGGTTTGTCGTGTCCACACCGCACCAGCGACGCAGGTGTCCGCCGAACGCGAAAGTTTCCGTACGGTGCGGAGCCCAGAATGCTGGACCAATATTGTGCGGTGCCCAGAGCGCGAGCGGACCGACAAGGGCTCGCAATTCATGGGCGACAAAGGCGGGGATCGACATGCACGCAGCGTACGCTGTTCTGCCCTGATCGCCTTATGGCCGCCTCCTGATGACCTCTGACAAGTCCTCGGAGGCCGCGAAGGATCGCACACTCTTTCGCGACGAACTCCCAGGCAGTTTCGTCGCCGTATGACGAACTGAGCTTGGAGCACACGCGAGAGGTGACGTTGTCACGGAGGAGACCGTGCCCGGTGGGCAAGGCGGGACTGACGAGCCCATGCTGTTTGTCACGGTCAAAGACGCCTGCGTTTGGGTGCGCACGCGGGCAACGAATCAACCTTGCCGGCAGGGGAGCCCCACACAGGTGCGGGCTCCCTGCTCGGCGCCCAACAGAAGCCCGATCCAGACAAACCCCGCCGCCGCCGGGGCCACCGCCGCCGCGACGACGACAAAACCCAGCAGGAGGCGGGCACGGAACAGTTCGGGCGCGGCGTCAGCGAGGCGGGCCTGGGCCCGCTGCGCGGCAACGACGCGACCGGAAAACGATGGCGGCTCTCAGCAGGTTTCGACGCAGATGGTCGAGGTGCCCGACGACAGGCAGCGGAATCCGGAGGCGCACGGCGCAGCATCGCTGCACGTGGGGGCACCGGGTGGCGGGGCGCCGTCGCTGGCAGTGCAGATCGACACCTCTTCGCCGCTGTCGCCCAGCGTGACGGGCGTGCAGGTCAACGATGCGTCCGTGCAGGTGCCGCCGCCGCCGCCGCCG
>CAJBHN010000745.1 GCA_903952805.1 uncultured Myxococcales bacterium
GCTCGTCGGGTGGTTCAGCGCCATCACTGGTCGACGGTGGCTGGGGGACGACCTTGTCGCGCAGGCGGCTGGTCGGCGCGAAGACACCATGCCGTGCATTTATTCATCACCTGGCGCTGATGAATCGCGTGAGGTTCGCGTCCGTCGGCGGAATCAGGGGCACGAACTTCTCGAGCAACTCGACGCCGGTCATCACCAGCTGCTTGCGGCCGTCTTGGATCGGGCGTTTCACGTCCACACGCACGAGCGTGTCGACCATCGGTACTGGTAGGCGAAGCGGCCGTCGGGCCACTCATCCACGACGTCGATTTCCCCTCGCGGGCGACCGCCGAGCAGGCAATCTTTGAATACATCGAGGTCTTCTACAACCGTCGACGACGTGACTCCACGACCGGGTACAGGACACCTGTGTAACAGGAGGAGATGTACGAAGCAGCCAGGCAGCCAACACCGCAGACATGCCGGCTCTCGAGAGCCTGGGCGAAACAGGCGCCCAGTTCTTCCTGTCCGCCCGACGCAGAGTTGAGATCGCGCTGAGATTCGCCTCTGCGACGACGCTGCTAGCCGAATTGTCCCCCCAAGAAGAGGTTCTGATGAAAAACCGACCGTTGGCGCTCCCCCTGCTGCTCGCCCTTTCGCTTGCTGGTGGCCTGCCCGCCTGCGCGACCGATGGCTCCTTCGACTTGAATCAGGCACTCGCGTCGATTCCAGGCTCTCGCCAAAAGATGCAGAGGGAGGAGCACGACGCCGAAGAGAAGGCCCGTGGAGAGGCGAAGGCGAAGGCGAAGTCCGACGCCGAAGCCGAGGTCGCCGCGGTCGCCAAGATGGTGCCCGACGCCGTAGCGGCGCAGGACATCGAAAAGCTTGAACGCTTCTGCCGCGACGGCATGGGCATGAAGGAGAACTACGACGATGCAAAGAAAGCAGCGTGCGACGCGCTCAAAGAGATGGCGATGGCGCGCTTGACCGCCGCCGAGTGTGGACAGGTGGTCTCGACGTGGGAGTCCGTTGGGACTTCCCTCAGCATCGTCGGCAACAAGGCCAACACTGAGGGCATGTACCTGGCTGGCGAGCGGCTCGCCACCTGCGGCCGGTGGGACTACATGTTCACCAAGCTGATGCACCGGGGCGACGGCGAGAGCGCGTCCGGAAGGGAACTGCTGAAGCGGCTCGACACGAAGGGCATGCCCGTCGAGAAGGAGTTCCTGAAATTCATCGGCCAGAGCCCGAAGGGCGTGCTCGGCGACTACTCCGCGAATGCGGTGGCGCATTACGCGGAGTGGCGCGTCGCGAAGGGCGGGGCGCCGACGTGCAAGGCGCACATCGCCGTCGCCAACAAGTTCGCGGGTATGGAGTCCAACAGCCTGATCTGGCTGTTCGTGAAGATGGAGTGCCGCGAGGCGGCCGACGTCGTCGCCGCCTCACTCGCCGATTCTGTCCCGGCCACCCGCGAGAGTGCCTGCGTCGCGCTCGCCGACCTCGGCGCAAAGAACAAGATCGACAAGATGAAAATCGTCGCCGAGAAAGACGGCGCCTACAAGGTGAACCGCGGGGTGCAGGTGTACTGGGTGCGCGACACCTGCAATCAGGCCATCGGCCGGCTTGAGTTGGCGCCCTGACGGCACAGGTTGGTCCCGAAGAACGGGACGAAGAGGAAAAATAGGGCCACTTGTGGGACCGGGGCCAGCAGAGCGGCCCGGCCCACCCGCATGCCGAGGCCCACGCACCACCTGTCTGGTGGGGTCGAATGGTCGAAATCTCCCGCTGCGGACGTGAGCCCTCAGGGTGGGAAGCGGATCAGCCCGCAATCCGAGGTGCTCGAGGATCTTCTTCGCCACCTCGGGCTCCTCGATGCAGGCGATGAGCCGCATGGTCCCACAACAACGAGAACACTTCAGGACGTCGACCGACAGGGAACCCTTCGGGCCCCGCCGAAGACCCGCTTCAAC
>CAJBHN010000746.1 GCA_903952805.1 uncultured Myxococcales bacterium
GCCCTGGCCCCGGTGTTGGGCGCGTGCACGGCCAAACAGGCGTTTGGTGCTCTTGGCAACCCGATTCTGTTCTTGTTTGTGGGCAGCTTCATGCTCGCCGAGGCGATGCGGGGGCACGGCCTGGGGGACCGCCTGGCGCGGGTCATGACCCGGCGGATTCGCAGCGAGGTCGGCGCGTTGGTGACGACGTCGTTGGCGGCCTTCCTGTTGTCGATGTGGATCTCGAATGCGGCAGCCACCGCCATCGTGTTGCCCATCGCCCTCGCGGTCGCGAAGGATGCGGCACCACGTTTCCGCGCCGCCATTGTGTTGGGGGTGGCGTGGTCGGCGTCGATGGGTGGGCTGTGTACGCCGGTGGGCACCCCGCCCAATTTGATTGGCGTGCGGGCGTTGGCCGAACGGGGTGTCGACGTGTCTTTTGTCGGCTTCGTCGCCGTCGGCGGTCCGATCGGTGCCGCCATGCTCGTCGCCATGCTCGTCGTGCTCGTCATTCGCTTTGGTGTGCGTCGAGCGCCGCTGACGGTCGTGATGCACGCCCACAAACCCTGGTCGCGCGGCGAGGTTGCTGCCGCCAGCGCCTTCGCCTTCGCCGTCGTCGGCTGGGTCTTGCCCGGGCTGCTGCTGCTGCTTGAGGTGCCCGGCGCCAGCGCGCTGCGGACGCGCTTGCCCGAGGAGGTCGTCGCCGTCCTCGCCGCCGGCCTGTTGTTCCTGTGGCCCATCCAGCGCCCCGGCGAACGGCCCCGACGAGCGCTGGGCTGGCACGAGGCCGTGCACATCGATTGGGGCACCGTGATCCTCTTTGGCGCCGGCGTGTTGTTGGGTGAGCTTGCCAACAGCACCGGCCTGGCCAAGATCTGGGGCGCTTCGCTGATGGAGGTGTCGGGGGCCCAGACCCCGTTGGCCGTCGTGGCCCTCATCGTCGTCGCCGCGGTCATCTTGTCCGAGGTGGCGAGCAACACCGCGTCGGCGACGTTGGTGGTGCCCGTGGGCCTCGGATTGGCCGACGCCACGGGCGTGTCGCCAGTCATGGTCACGATGGCGGCGGTGTTGGCGGCGAGCTTCGGCTTCATGATGCCCATCAGCACCGCCCCCAACGCCATGGCCTACGGCACCGGGCAGGTCAGCATGCGCCAGATGGTCACCACCGGCGTGGCCTTTGACATCGTCGGCATCGTCGTCGTCATCGTCGGCGTGATGGTGTTGCTTGGCTGACGGGACCGCCATGGGTCGCACGCTGCAGCAGGGTTTGGCGGCCGGGCTCAACGCGCTGCTGCCCGGCCGCTGCCTGGCTTGTGCGGTCGTCATCGACGGCGTCGTCGACGTCGTCATCGGCGGCGCTGACTTCTGCCCCGTTTGTCGGGAGCAGGTGGTGCGCGCCAGCGCCCCCGGCGTCCTCGTCTATGCCGGGCCTCTCGTCGACGTCATTCATCGTGCCAAATACAGCCGTGACCTCGGAGCGGCCCTGGGGCTGGTGCGCCTGTTGGTCCTGAGCGTCGACGGCATCGACGGCGCCGAGCGTGCGGTGCTGGATGCCGTCGACGTCGTCACCTTTGTGCCGGCCCATTGGACCCGAGCGGTGGGGCGCGGCTTTGATCTGCCGGCGTTGTTGGCCGACGGCCTCGCCAGTCGTGTGCAGCGCCCGTGGCGTCGGCTGTTGCGGGCCGGGCGCCGCGATCCACGCCTGGCCGACGCCGACAGCGTCCAAGAGCGGGCCCGCCTGGTGCAGGGGCGTTTCCGCCTGGCCCGCGGCCTCACGCCGTCGTCGGTGGCTGGCATGCGGGTGCTGCTCGTCGACGACGTCCACACCACCGGTGCCACGTTGGCCGAAGCCGCCGCCGTCCTCGCCGACGCGGGCGCCGACGTCGTCGTACTCGCCCTGGCGTGGACGCCACCACCGTCGGACCCGGTCGATGAGCCGCCGTTGACCGCGGCCGGATGAGCGACCGGATCGAGCACCGTGCTGACGACGACGACGCGATGCGGACCGTGCACGGCGTGTGGGTGGTTCAGGTCTGAAGTATGACCTTTGCGCACACGGTCGCACCCATGATGACCGAAAAAAGCCCGGCGTGACGCCGCGCGGATTCGTTCAGCGCAGCCGAAGGCAGATGTTCTTGGGCTCGCCGTAAAAGTCGAAGGACCAGCGTCCCCCCTCGCGACCGATGCCCGACTTTTTCATGCCGCCAAAGGGCGTGCGCAAATCCCGCAGGTACCAGGTGTTGACCCACACGAGGCCAGCGTCGACGGCGCGGGCCACCCGGTGGGCGCGGGTCAGGTCGTTGGTCCAGATGGACGCGCACAGCCCATACTCAGTGTCGTTGGCGCGGGCGATGGCTTCGTCCTCGTCGTCAAAGGGGACGACGACGGCGCAGGGGCCAAAGACCTCTTCACGCAGCAGCGCGTGACCCGTCGGCACGTTGGTCCAGATGGTGGGCTCGACCCAAAAGCCGCCGCCGTGGCCGTCGGGGGCTTCAGCGACGGTGCCGCCGCAGACGACGTCGAGGCCGCTGTCTTTGGCCAGGCGGTAGTAACCAAGCACCTTGTCGGCGTGGGTGCGCGAGATGAGGGGACCCATCGTCGTCGTCGCCGCGAACGGATCACCAAGGACCCGGGCGCGGGCCAACGTCGCCAACCTGTCGACGAAGGCGGGGTAGATGCTGCGGGCCACAAAGATGCGCTCGGTGCACAGGCAGACCTGCCCGGTGTTCATGAACGTCGAGCGGGTGCAGCCGGCGACGGCGGCGTCGAGGTCGCAGTCGTCAAAGACCAGGGCCGCATTCTTGCCGCCGAGCTCAAAGCTCAAGCGCTTCAACGACGGCGCCGCTGCAGCCATGATGGCCGAGCCGGTCCGGCTTTCGCCGGTGAAGGTGATGGCGTCGACGTCCTTGTGGGTGACGAGGTGCTCGCCGGCAGAGCCGGGGCCGAAGCCATGGACGACGTTGTAGACGCCGTCTTCGACGCCGGCGTCGCGCATGACCTCGCCCAGCAGCGTCGCTGTTTGCGGGGTCTCTTCGCTGGGCTTGACGACGACGGCGTTGCCGGCGGCCAGCGCCGGCGCCACCTTCCAGGTCATCAGCAGCAGCGGCAGATTCCACGGGCAGATGACGCCGACGACGCCGAGGGGCTCGCGCACCACCAGGTTCAATGCTTCTTGGCCATCGTCGGTGACGGTCGTGAAGCTCTCGTCGCTCAACGTGCGCAGCTGGGCGGCGAAGGCGCGGAAGTTGGCCGCGCCGCGGGGGATGTCGACGACGGAGGCCAACGCCATCGGCTTGCCCGTGTCTTCAATTTCGGCGCGCAAGAACTCGTCCTTGCGGGCGTCGATGCCGTCGGCGACGCGGTCGAGGACGGCGGCGCGATCGCGGGCCGAACGCTCGCGCCACGAACCCTTGCTCGCTTTTCTGGCGGCGGCGACGGCGGCGTCGACCTCGTCGCGGCCGGCTTCGCACACCTGGCGAGTCACCAGACCGGTAGCCGGGTTGACGTCGTCAAACGTGCGGTGGGTCGTGACCGGCTGGCCGTCGATGAAGCAGGGCAGGGGAGCGCGCATACCCTCACGATGGGACCATTGGTGCTCGTCGGGAAGGGGGAACCGCCGCGACGGCTACTGGTCCTGATCGGCGTCGATGTCGACGCCGCCGGTCATGGTCTTCACCGCACCGACCAGGGCCGGGTTACAGGTCTTGATGCCCTCGAGAGCGAGCTCGGCATCCGACGTCGTCACCGCGGGCCAGGCCAGCACCACCTGGTGGTCGGCGAGCTTGTCCGCTGAACTCTGGTCGAGCACGAGGAAGGTGTCAGCGCAGGCAGAGGCCTGCATGGCGCGGGCGGCCTCGATGGTCTTGAACATGCCGATGACGGCACCCTTGACGGCGGGGCGCAGGTCGTTTCTGGCCACCATTTTGGCCACGTCGGCGCGCCACGAGTACATCTGCATCTCGAAGCGGTCGGCCTGGCTTTCGTCCGGGGTCGTCGACGAGAAAAAGAGCAATTCGTTGCCACCGTCGTGGTCGATGTCGACGGCGTCCATCGAGGACCAGCTCCGTGCGCCACGGCCTTCCTGGGCCGTGAAGGCGTGGACCAGTTTGTTTTTCCTGGCGAGGAAGACGTCGTAGCGACGACGAACGCGATCGCCGCGGCGCTCTTCCTGGGTGACGAGCAGCCCGTCGACGCCGGCCTTGAGGTTGACGTTGCCAACCGTGATCGGACGCCAGCGCACCAGCAGCGTTTGCTCCTCGTCGCTCGGGTCGGCGACGACGACGCTGTTGTCGTTGGGCTTGGTGACGGGGCCGGCCTTGGCCTGCCACTCAAGCTTGTGACGACCGCTGCCACCGCGCTTGAGCTCAACGAACACGCCGCAGTCGGCGGGAGCGTCTCTCGGGGTTCCCTTCGCCTTGGAACAGGCACCGATCCCAATGCCGAACACCGGTCCCTTTTTGAGATCTCCCGACGTGACCTGGGCCTGCGCGACGATGCGTGCCGTCGGCAGCGAACCGGCGGCGGCGGACAGGAAAAGAGCGCCGCTGACAAACACGTGTGCGAACATGATCAAACCATCGCGCACGGCAGGGCTGTCTGCCAGTCTCTGGCCATGCCCATTCACCGCGTTGGCCTCGTGGACGCCCTTGGACTCTCACCGTTGCCGCTGGCCCTGCGTCAGGCGAGGCGAGCGGTGTTTGGCGACGGTCAAACGCCGAGGAGCCGCTTCGATCAGACGAGCCTGCACATCTTCACGCCGTCGCTGTCGGTGTCGACGTGGCTGGGTCGGATGCGGGCCGACCGCCTCGTGCCGATCATGAACTTCGTCAACCGCACCCCCACGCCCGTCGAGGAAGGGTGGTCCGTGCGCGTCACCCGGGTGCGCGATTGGCGGGGAGGGCGCCTCACCTACGACAGCCACAACGGCACCGATTTCGTCGTTCCCCCCGGCCTGCCCGTCTGCGCCGCGGCACCCGGGAGGGTGATGGCCATCCGTCGGGAGTTCAACCGCGGCGGCCTCAAGCTCTACCTCGACCACGGCGGCACCCTCGTGACGACGAGCAACCACCTGTCGCGGGTGTTGGTGACGGTGGGGCAGCAGGTCCAGCGGGGCGAGGTCGTGGGCTGGTCGGGCTACTCCGGCATCGATGGCGTCGTCGGCTTTCCGTGGGTGGCTCCCCACGTCCACTACAACGTCTGGCATGGCGGTGTGGCCGTCGATCCCTATGCTGCCGACGACAGCGAGGTCTCGCTGTGGCGCCGCCGTAACGACCCCGTGCCGTGGCAGCCCGGCGACGTCGTCGACGACGGCCCGTGGTTGTCGTCGTCGTCGTCGTCGTCGTTCACAGAGGCGGGCATCGCCCGCTGCCTCGCTTTCTGCGCCGACAGCAGCGTGCGCCGCACGGTCAACGACCTCGACAGCCTGTCGGCCCGGGGCAGCGAACTGCTGATCGAATCGATTACGTATCCGACCCGTTTTTCGACCCCCGAGGCTGGCCGCCTCCTTTTTGAAACTGTGCCAGCGCGCAGCCCGCGCCTTGACCTGCCGTTTCAGGCCGTCGACGTCGCCGGCACCATCGCCATTCGCTGACGGCTACTTCAGGCCGACCACCCGACGACGCCCGTCGGCGCCGCGCTCGATGTCGATGTGCCAGGCCTGCGGCTCCCTGGGCAGGCCAGGCATCGTGACGATGCTGCCGCCGAGGGCCACGACGAAGCCGGCGCCGGCGCTCAAGCGCAGACCCGTGATCTTCAGCGTGAACGGCGGCGGCCGGCCCTTGACGCTGGCGGTGTCGGAGATGCTCAGGTGGGTCTTGGCGAGGCAGATGGGGAAGCCGGCGGCGTTCGACGGCGCCTTCAACTGGGCCAGCAGCCCCTCGACGAGGGCGAGGTCCGCCTGGGCCTTCTCGGTCAATTCGATGCCGCTGGCGCCCAGCACCACATTGGCTGTCGCTGTGATCTTGTCGGTGATGCTGGCGCCAATCTCGTAGGGGGCGCGGTAGCCAGAGCTGTCGTCGGCGTCGCGCTCGAGCCGGGCCATGACGGCGTCGGCCAGGTCGAGGGCGCCTGCGCCGCCGTCGGAGAAGTAGCGGCCTTCGACGACGGTGACGCCCATGGGAGCCAACCGCGCGTGGACGGCGGCGATCTCGGCCGGGTCGTCGTCGGGAAAGCGATTGAGGGAAAAGATCGGCGGCGGCAGCCCGAGCCGGACCATGCTGTCGACGTGGGCGCAGACGTTGTCGAGGCCGCGGACCACAGCGTCGGGGTCGACGACGGCGTAGTCGGCCTTGCCGCCGTGGAAGCGCAGGGCCCGCACGGTGCCGACCAGCACGATGGCCGCCGGCTTGAAACCGCCGGCGCGACATTTGATGTCGAGGAATTTGAAGCCGCCGAGGTCGAAGGCGAAGCCGGCTTCAGTGACGACGACGTCGGCGACGCGGCGGGCCAGCCTGGTCTGGATCAACGTCGAGGTGCCCTGGGCCACGTTGGCGAACGGGCCGCCATGCACAAAGACCGGCGTGCCCTCGAGGGTCTGGACCAGGTTGGGGCGAGCGGCGTCGAGGAGGACCGCGGCCATGGCGCCGGCCGCGCGCACGTCTTTGGCGGTGACCACCTGGCCGTCGGGGCCCTTGCCGACGACGATGTGGTCGAGGCGCTGCCGCAGGTCGTCGATGTCGGTGCTCATGCAGAGCACGGCCATGACCTCGCTGGCGGCGGTGATGTCGAAGCGGCTCGTATAGGGGTGCTTGTTGGCGGCGCCGACCTCGACGGTGCGCAGGCCCCGATCGTTCATGTCCAGCGCCCGACCCCAGGTGA
Organism: uncultured Myxococcales bacterium; assembly: GCA_903952805.1. Taxonomy (GTDB): domain Bacteria; phylum Myxococcota; class UBA727; order UBA727; family VGSZ01; genus VGSZ01. The sequence continues at coordinate 6,796 of CAJBHN010000746.1, forward strand.
TGGTCGACAGAGCCGGGCTGTGGCCGACGACCGCGTGGTTTTCGGCGACGGCGGTGAGCAGGTTATGGGCCGAGGTGACGGCGTGCAGATCACCGGTGAAGTGCAGGTTGATGGCGTCGTCGGGGACGATGCGGGCCTTGCCGCCGCCGACGGCGCCGCCTTTGAGGCCAAAGAGGGGCCCGAGGCTTGGCTCACGCAAGGC
>CAJBHN010000747.1 GCA_903952805.1 uncultured Myxococcales bacterium
AAGGCGAAGGCGAGGGCGAAGGCGAACCCGTTGACGCGGGCAACGGCTTCGACCTCGGCGGCCTCCTCGATGGCGGTGTGCTCGATTGTCTGCCGGGCGCACTCCCCGAGTTGAGCGCTGGCGGCGCGCTGGATCTGCTGGCCCTGTCTCCGTACAGCGGTCGCTCCGAGCCCGGCGTGCGCTGTGGCGACGTCACGTGCGACCGGGACGTCCCCTGCTGCTCCGTCTGCGGCTTTGGCGCCTGCGCCGCCGCCAACGACCAGGGGGTGATCGAATGCCCGCCGTTTACCGCCCAATACGACTGCGACGGCGACGAAGAATGCCCCGGTGCCGATGTCTGCTGCTTCAGCGTGCAAGGCACGCGCTGCCGCTCCGAGGCCGAGTGCGCCATTGATATCGGCGACACCATCGGTCAGTTCATCGTCGACGGGGGCATCGCGTTGCCCCAACCGGTGGACGGCGGCTTCGTCGACGGCGGCTTCGTCCCCGTGGTGGCGGTCGAGGGCGGCTTTGCTGACGGCGGCTTTGCCGACGGCGGCTTTGCCGACGGTGGCTTCGTCGACAACGACCCGAGCGGGGCCCCCATCCCCGGTGAGCCCGTCATCGGTCCAGCCATTGCCGGTGCTCCCGTCGATGGCGGATTCGCTGGCGGCGAGCCCATCGATGGCGGCGCCGGTCCCGTCCCCGACGCGGGCTCCATCGGCGATGCCGTCGCGGACCTCCTCAATCAGGGGGCTCCCGTGTGTCGCTCGACGTTCTTTGATTGCGACATCTTCGCCCTTGAGGCCTGCTGCACGTCGGAGCGCCTGAGCGCCGTCGATCTCGGCTTTTGCATGCCGGCACTGGTGTGCCTGGGCAACGTGCTGCCGTGAACACGGGGGGGCTGCGGCGACGCGTGACCACTGCTGCTACAGTGGCGCCCATGACGTTGGTTCGGCGCGACTTTCTTCTCGGTTCGACGGCGTTGTTGGGGCTGGCCGCCAGTGCAGCATCAGCCATCGGCCCCAGCAGCGAGGTCGGCGTCGGCGTCATCGCCCACGGCGGCCAATGGGACCACCGCCCCGAGGCAGTCCGGCGGCTGCTGTGGGAGGTGGGCAAACGCACGAGCATCAACGTGGCCCGGGAGAGGGTGGTGGTGCGCCTCGAGGACGATGGCAGCGCCGAGGCCAAACAGCTCTTCTGGCAGCCGTTGTTGATCCTCAGTGGCGAGGGTCCCATGCCAGCGTTTTCGGAGGGCGCCCGCCGACGGCTGGAGCGTCACCTGCGATTTGGCGGTCTGCTGATCGTGGACGCACCGTCGTCCAGCGATCCGTTTCTCAGCGATGCGCGACGAGAGTTGGCCGCAGTGCTGCCGGGGATTCCCGAAGTCGCCCTGCCCCTCGACCACGTCGTCATGAAGAGCTTTTTCCTGGTGCCCCGCGCCGAAGGTCGGCTGCGCCAGAAAGAGACCCTGTCGGGCATGAACCTCGGCGACCGGACCGCCGTCATCATCAGCGAGAACGATCTGCTCGGTGCCTGGGAGCGTGATCGATTCGGCACCTGGCGCTTTGAGTGCGAGCCCGATGGCGACGCCCAGCGGGAACGGGCCTTCCGCCTGGGCGCCAACATCGTCATGGTCGCGACCTGCCTCGACTACAAAGAGGACCAGGTCCACATCCCGTTCATCATGAAGAAGAAGCGGCGCTGACGTGGTCGTGACTACCGCCGCACTGTTCATGTCGATGCCTGCTGCAACCGTCGCTGCGGCGTGGGCGCCCCCATGACGGCCCCCGTCCCGTCAACCGTCGACCTCCAGGGCCTGCGTCTGCGCTTGTGGACATGGAGCACCGACAGCGCCGTCGACAACGCTGCCGACCATGCGCCCGTCGTGCTGTTGCTGCATGGGGCGATGGACACCGGCCGCTCCTGGAACGCCGTCGCCACCGCCCTGTTGACCCGGGCCTCGTGCCAGGTCGTCGCCGTCGACTTGCGGGGCCATGGTCAGAGCGATTGGGGTGGCCCCGGGGCCAGCCACCACCTGTTGGACTTCGCCAAGGACACCGCCGCCGTCATCGCCTGGCTCGAAGCGCGGGGGCGGCCGGTGCACACGCTGGTGGGCCACTCGATGGGCGCCAACGTGGCCCTCTTGCTGGCCGGTGCATGGCCTTCCCACCTGCGACAGTTGGTGCTCGTCGATGGCGTCGGCCCCCCTCCCGAAGACGCCGACGAGCAGCCGGGCCGCCTGGGGGATTTGTTCGACGCGGTGGTCGCCGACAAGCGGCCCTTCAAGCCCGTCGCAAGCCTCCAGGAGGCCGTAGAGCGTCTGCAGGCCTGGAACCCTGGTCTGAGCCAGCGCGGGGCCACGCGCATGGCTGAGCCTGCCCTGGTGCCGCGCAACGACGGGCGCTGGGACTTCCCGTTCGACCCCCGACTGCGGGGGCCAACCCCGATGCGTCATCCCGAGGCGCAATGGCTGGCCGCGTGTGATCGCCTGATCAAGGCCGGCGTCGGGACCGCGATCGTGCGAGCGACCGACGGGTTTTTGCCCGCCGGCGTCGGCGACGACGCTCTGGGGGAACCCTTTGCCGAGAGAGCCCGGCGCCTGCAGGCCCGCATCACCGTGGTGCAAGGCCCCCACCACCTGCACGTGGAAGCCGAAGACGCCGTCGCCGACGCGATCGCCAGCACCCTGCCCCGGCCCTGAGCGTGCGGCTGCTCGGCCACATGTCGTTGTTTGACCGACATGTCGGATTTTTTTTGGGCCGTGTTCTTGGTGCGGGCCGTTTGCACTGGCAGACTTGAGGCGTGCGTATTCATCCCGGTGGATTCAGGGTGGTGTTGGCGGGCCCCAAGGTGGCGCGCATGCTGCCGTTTCTGGAGGCGCGGGGATTTGTCGGCGAGGCCTTCGCCAAGGGCGGCGATGCCCTCAATCGGCTGCGCCAGGCCCCCTGCCACCTGCTGCTGCTGGAACTTGAATGCGGCGACCTGATGGGCATCGACCTCGCTCGCGGGGTCAAGCAAGAGGGAATCGCCGGCGCCACCCTGTTGGTGGACGACCCGATGAAGTCGGGCATGATCATCTCGGCACTGGCCCGTGGCGTCGACAACTTCGTCGCCACGCCTCCTGACGAGGTCATCTTCTTTGCGCGCATCGAAGGCATGCTGTTGGCCCAGTGGGGCCTGGTGGTGCACCAGCAGCAAGGCGCCATGGTCGAGGAACTGACTCGCGTGCGCCAGCAACTTGCCGACGTCGAGGTCAAGGACACCTCCACCGGTAAGGCCCACCGCGCAATGATCGCCGACCTCACCCAGCAGCTGGGCGCCGAGAAGAAACGGGTGGTCGATTTGGTCAAAGAGACCAAGGTGCTGCGCGAACAGTTGACGACGATGCACCTCGTCACCGGCAGCAAGACCGGCCTGTCTGACGAAGGTCAGGCCGCCCGCAGCGCCGAGGACGGCGACGAAGCCGTCGACTTCTTGCTCGACGACGGACCCGCGTCGAAGTCAGCCAGCGCCCAGGCAAGCAAGTCGCCAGCGCCGGCCAAATCGACGCCGCCAGCGACCCGAGCGACACCGGCCTCGACAAAGCCTGCGCCGTCACCAGCGACGCCAGCGTCTTCGTCGAAGCCGGCGCCATCGGTAACCATTGATGACGTTGACCTTGGCGACGACGACCCCTTCGATGAGTCGACCAGAGCCATGCCGGCTGACTTCGCCGCCGCCTTGCTCGCGCAGCCCGCCGCCAGCGCCCCGGTCCGCAAGTCGATCCTGGCAGTGACGGTGCCATCGATGGCGGCGTTCAACCCAAGCCACGCTCAGCTCGACGACTTCTCCCCTGCCCCTCCCACCGCGGTTGACGACCACGGCGACGCCCACACCATGGCGATGTCTGCCGATGTCGCCGCAAGGCTGATGAAGGCGGCAAGCAAGTCCGCGCCACTGACCAGCGTCGACTTCAACGACCAGCTCGACGACGGCCTCAACAGTCTCGCCGACTTCGACGAGCTCGACACCATGCCGACTGATGGGAAGGGCTTCAGTTCGCCGGTACCGACCAAGCAGCCCCGCGCGAGCAATCCCGCTGCCTTCGACTTTGACAATGAAAAGACGCCCGCGGCCGGCATTGGTCGAGCGCCCAACGTGCCCTCAGCCGCCGCCTTCAAGTCAAACGACGACAGCACGGCTCCCGGTGGCATCGATCTGTCGACGTTTGACCAGCCCCGCGCGAAGCAGGCTCCCAACAAGACGTCACCGACGCTCGATTCGCAGATCATGCGCGACCTGGCCGGCATGCCTTCAGCCGATGCCGAGGAAGTCCTGTTCGCCGACGACGACTGAGTTGGTCAGCCGCGGCGTGCCCGGTGATGGGTGGTTGCGCGGCCCGACGGCCTCGACCCTAGCGACCGTTTGCAGTGGCTCCCGCCCGGAGCCGCTGCATCAACAGCTGCCGCAGCAAACCAAGCAGCGAGTCTCGGCCGACGTCGTCGACAGCGCGGCCGCTGCGCTTTTCCAGCCAACTGGCCGCCACATCCACACAACGAAGCAGACGTCCCTCGTGCAGTTGGGGTGGCGCGGGAAAATCGGTGTTCTCATCGAGGAAAAACGCCAAACCGTGCCGCTCGACGAGGATCGGTAACAATCGTCGTGCCCGACGCCAATGATCCAGATCAACGACGAAGCCATCCATGTCCGCACCTTGCCCCCTTGCCAAGGTCATCGCGACTTCTCGGCTGCTGGTGCGAATCGGCGAGCGATGGCGACCAACAGCGACCGACAGCGACCGACAGCGACCACACCGACGAAATGTGGGACACTGGCAACCTCCATGTCGTCACCGTCGTCACCGTCGTCACCGTCGTCACCGTCAACTGGCCCGGTGCTGGGCGGCTATCGCGTGCTCGGCCGCATCGCTCGTGGCAGTACCGCCGACATCCTCCTCGCCGAAGCCCGGCTGGACAGCGATGCCACTCCCGCAGCCCTGGTGCTGGGGCTCGTCAGTGCTGGACGCCGCGTTGTGCTCAAGCGGCTCTACGCACACCTCGCCGCCGATGAAGACTTTGTGCGGATGTTTGTCGACGAGGTGCAACTCATGTCTCGTTTCAAACATCCGCACATCCTCGAGGTCCATGACCTCGATGAAGACGGTGAGAGCTTCTTTGCGGTGCTGGAACTGGTGGATGGTCCGTCGCTGTCGGCGGCCTTGCGTTTGCGGGCCCGCGCAGGAGACGTGCGGGGACTGGGATTCAACACCGACGTCGCTGTGGCGGTCGGGGTCGCCGTTGCGTCTGCGCTCGAGGCCGTCCATGGCCTGAGCGACGCCACCAGCGGCGCCCCGCTTGGCCTGGTTCACCGCGACGTCAACCCGCACAACATCCTCGTGGGCCGAGACGGCGCCGTGAAGCTCGCCGACTTCGGCGTGGCCCGCTCCGTCGTGGGACGCAGCTCGGGGCTGCTCGTGACTCGTGAGACCACCGGCGGCACGCGCAAGGGCAAGGCCAGCTATCTGTCACCCGAGCAGATTCTCGGCAGGCACCCGATGCACCCCGACGACCCCATCGACCACCGCAGCGACCTGTACGCGCTGGGCGCCACCCTGTGGTGCTTGCTGACCGGTCGCCCCCCGTTTGTCGCCGACAGCGACGTCGCGCTCTTCGACACCGTACTGACGTCGCCAACGCCGCGCCTGAGCGACGTCGGCATCACCGACCCGGTCCTCGAATCAATGCTGACGGCCCTGCTGCACAAAGACGCCCGCGCGCGCGTCGCCAGTGCCACCGAGGTCATCGTCGTGCTCACCGATTGGCTGCAGGCCCGCAACGTCGACGCCACAAGCACCATCGCCAACACCATCGTCGCCATGGGGCTGCCATCGCTACTGGATTGACCACACCGCGTTCGTCGCGCCGCCCCACGCCATCAACACACACCTACCCACATGCGATGTGAAGGCAGCAGCGACGTCAACAGCGCAGCTGCCACACATCCCCGCCCCATCTGCGGCCATCGGTTGCGGCGTTGGACTGCCGCTGGACGCCAGCCCGCCGTTGGCGCGCTGAGTGCATTGGCAGGGATGACCTGACGGAGACACCAGGTGGAGGTCATGAACCATGCTGTTTGAGGACGACGCCGAAACCCTCCCCGATTACAGCCCTTCGCTCACCGAAGCCATCGAATGGCTGCGCGCCGAAGGCTTCATCGCTGGTGACAAAAGACACGTCGCGACCCTGGCGCGTGACACCGACGATGCGTGAGGTCCTCATGGTCAGCAACAACGTCAATGCCGTTGGCAGCGACGTTGGCAGCGCCATTGGCAGCGTCGTCGACCATCGCCCCGCCCTCAGGGCGCATAGAGCTTGAGCGATTTCTCCTCTTCATCGAACCACACGGCCGCCGGTCTGCCGTCCTTGCGCACGGCGAGATCCAACCAGCTGTCGAGTTGTCGGGCCCCTCCTCCGAGTCGAATACGCCGCACCTCCAAACGGTGTTCTCCATCGTCGACGGCGACCGATTCGACGACGTACAAAAAGACGCCCCCGCCGTCACCGCCGACCCGGGCCAGCACGAACCACCCATCGGCGTGGCGCGCTGCCACCGTGATGCCCTCGACGTCACAGAGCCGCTCGCGATCCGGCAGGATTGCCGCGCTCGCGACATCGACACGGCGGCGAATGACGGCCTTGGCGGTCTTGTCGTGGGCCACGACGTCGACCACAACGCGGCCATCAACGACCGAGGGAAACAGCCGGGCCTGCAACCCGTCGATGGTCACCGTGTCGCCACGATTGTCCTCGATGACGGTCGCCCGCGCAGCCGCCGGCGCCAGCACCGCCACGCGCAGCCGGGCGTCGGTGACGACATCATGGGCGTAGGCGACCACGACCGTGCCGTCGTCGAGCACCACCACATCGCCGACCACGCGGTTGGAGC
>CAJBHN010000748.1 GCA_903952805.1 uncultured Myxococcales bacterium
GTCGGGAACAGCTGCTTCAGGCGAAGCATGGCACCACTCGGTTCGGGTACGACCGCGGATGCCTGGGGGTCCGCCGCTGGCTGTTCCTCGGTCCGCAGCTCGGCGATGTACTTGGTGATGGTCCGGCTCGCCTTGCCGTAGAGCAGTTCGAGTTCTGGGCCGATGGCCTTCTCCCCCTTCTTCGGGCGACCCACCACGTGCCGGTAGCCGGCGGTCTTGAGCTCCTGGTAGGCGCGCTTGACCTCCTCTTTCGAGAAGTCCTCGCGGTTGGTGTTCTCGGCCAGCTCGATGGCCTTGGCCATCACCGGGTCCTTCACGGCGTCGATGTCCATCCGGTAGACGGGGACGCCCAGGTCGAAGCCGTGACGCCGCCAGGCGGTGATGGCTTGTTCCTGGGTGTGCTGGTCCAGGCCGGGGAGGAGCACGCCGACGCGTTCTGGCCATTCGGCAAGTTCGCGCAGGATGTTCATGGCGCGGCGGCGATGGTCGCCCGCCAGCAGGTGGTTGTTCAGGTCGATGGCGATGGGCTGGATGAGCCCGAAGAGCGCGATGCTGCCGGCGAAGCGCTGGGCCCGGCTCTCGCTGACTGGGCGGATGTCTGTGAGCCGGTCCTTGATGACATCGATGGCGATGCGCTCCTGAACCATCCGGAGCACTTCGACGATCTTCTCAATCGGTGGCGCCTGGGCGGCCTGGGCCCGAAGTGCGCCGTCGGCCTGCTGCTGCTCGAAGGCTTCGAAGGCCGTGAGACGGTCGGTAACGTTGGAGTTCAGGGGGGCCGCCCGCTCCTGCATTCGGCCCGTGTGCGCCGTCTGCCGAAGAGACTCGAGCTTGGATTTCTTGGCCGCCATGGTTCAGGCCTTTCCTTTGGAGGGTGAGCGGGCCTTCGAGCTGGAAGCTCTGGCCGCAGGCTTCGCCTTTTTGGCGACCTTCTTGGCAGCTGCCTTCTTCGTCGTCGGCGCCTTCGCCGTCGTCTTCTTGGCGACCTTCTTGGCTGCCGGCGCCTTCTTCTCCGCTTTCGGGGCGGGCAGCGGCGGGGCAGGGGCCGGAAGGGGGGCCGTCATGGAGAGGTGGTCAAGCACGGTCTGGCAAAGGGCGTTTGCTTCCTGGATCGCGCGGCCGTCCGTCGTTCCATAGACCGAGATGCCGAGGGCGGCGGCCTCGCCGTAGGCCGTGCGCAGGGTCAGGTGGATGGGGAGAACGTCCAGCTCCGGGTCGTCGCCCAGGTCCGCAATGATGGCGCGAGCGAGGGCCGTGGTCCGAACCATGTTCAGGAGGGTGCGCACCTGCAGGGTCTGGTTGTGGCCGCGGGCAATCTCGACGACCCGCATCAGCTTTTCTGTCGCCCAAGTGTCGATGGCCGATGGGATGACGGGGGCGATGGCCAGGTCTGCGACGCAGAGGACGGCCAGGGTCACAGGCGAGTCGAGGTTTGGCGGGCAGTCAATGACGATGACGTCGTAGGCCGCGATGTGGTCCTTGAGGGTCTGGGCAATCTTGCTCTTGGCCTCCGCCAGGTTGATGACCGTCGCCGGGAAGGGGCTGTCATCGGGGGCCACCGAGTACCAGCGGGTCGCGGACGCCTGGGGGTCGGCGTCCACCACCAGGGTCTTCAGCCCCCGCAGGCCGAGGCCCGCAGCCAGGGTCATGCTGGTGGTGGTCTTGCCTGAGCCACCCTTTTGATTGGTGACGGCGACGATGCGAGCGGTCATCGGACCTCCAAATGATATTGAGCAGCCGTGCTGTATTTACGGCGGCTTTGTGATGCGATGCAAGCATAAAAAGCAGCGCGCATGCGCTGTTTCGTGAAAATACAGATCCGTGCGGTATTTCGAGGCCAGGAAGCGGGATGGGGCCCGCCTCGGTCGCCCCCATGGCCCCCCATCGCTGGCGCTTCGAGCTACCGAGTTCGCTTCGGCCGTCGGGTGCTTGGGGCCACTGACCGTTCAGGCCCCGCGACCAATTCCATGAGTCGTTGCTTCGCTCGCCCCTTGCCGGGGCAGTCGTTCAGGACATCAAGGACCCGGGGGCCGTCAACGAGCCCCCGGCGCTGGAGCTCGGCCAGGTCGCCGGCGTCTTTGCGGCCGCGCTCGGAGCCAGGGTCCGTCAAGAGCTTGCTGGCCACGATGAACTCCATCCGCAGGACGGGGACTCGCTCATCGGCAATCACCAAGTCGGTGGGCTTCCAGATGCCGCTGACCTCAGGTTCGTCAGACGGAAACAGCAAGTCCACACGAACGTCATCGTTCTTGGGGTTTGGGGTGATGGCGTAGTGGACGTTTTCAAGGACCGTGATGACCGGCAGGTGCCGCTGCTCCAGGGTGGCCAGGAGCTCATCGCGGGCGTCGTCGCCGATGAAGATGTCCACGTCCATCGTCTCGCGGGCGTACCCATGGGCGGCCATGGCCTCGGCGCCGCCGACGGCCCATTCCGTGTCCATGCGCCGGAGGGCCTGGGTGCATTCTCGGAAAGCAGGGATGAGCTCGCGTCGCATGGGAACCCCTTGGTCAGACGGTACGGACGGCTCGCCACATGGCGAGCCGATAGAGGCCACCCTTGGCGTCCTCCAACCGCGCTCGAAAGCGGTCAGAGGTCTTCGCGTGAATCAGTCCCCGGAGCATCGAAGTCACTGCGTCCGGGTCTGCGGCTGCGGCGTCCAAGAGCATGAAGGCGTCGGCGTTCTCCGACGCGCCCGGTGCCATGAGCTTGGCGACGATCAGATGCAGGGCCGGGATGACCGGCAGACCCGCGATGTGCTCGCGAAGGGGCAGGGCAGACAGCGCCGGCTCCACCAAAGGAAACATCAGGTCGATGCGGTCGGCGGGGTGGGTTGAGTCCTCATGCCGCACGATGAAGTGGTCTGCCGCCACATGGGCCACCCTGCAGGGGCCTTCTGCGAGACGGGCGAGCAAAGGGTTGCGGGCTGACTCGGCGGCGAAGACGTCGACGTCGATGGTGTCGCGGGCGGCGCCGTGAAGGGCCATGGCGCGCGCGCCGGTCAGGGCAAGCTGCATCCCGTGAGCTTCCAGGGGCAGGAAGATGGTCTCAAAGAGGCCCATGGCTGTGTCGGACACGACCGGCGGCATGGGGTCGATGGGTTTGTCCGTCAGGAGCCGAAGGGCCGCCTGGGGATCCTCGTCGATGAACCGGAGGAGCGCGAGGGTCGCGCGGGGTAAGGGGGCCTTGGAGAACGCCCCCGCATCGAGACCGCACAGCGCCTCGAACCGGGCCAGGTCATGGCCGCGCCGGGCGAGCCTCTCGAGGATGTCCGTGGCTTCGTTGGTCGTCACAAATTCGCTCCACTCTGCAGCGAACGACGCCACAGCCAGCACAGCGGTAGCACGCACCTGGGACGGGTGCTTCACTGTCAGGGGGTGAACGAACGAGTGAAGTGCCACGGGTCCTCCTCTGACTTCACCATGTAGACTACACGTGTAGTCCTGTCTTGTACGCAGGTCACAGCCGCGAGCAGGGCAGGGCGTCTGCGCGCCCCGCCCATGCGCACGCAGGCGGCTCAGAACGGCAAGTCGTCGTCGACGAAGCCATCCGACGCCGGTGGCGCCTCGTCACCTGTGGTCGCTGTGCCGCCAGCACCCACGGCTGCGGGCCCGGGCTCGGTGCGCCCGCCCTGGGCTCCTTGCCCATTGCCGAGGAACTGCAA
>CAJBHN010000749.1 GCA_903952805.1 uncultured Myxococcales bacterium
AGCAAGGGCGGGGTCTGGATGCCCATGAAAACGAGCCCCTTGCCGGACTCGTTGAACGTCACGACCCCAAAAAGAAGGGCGGCGACGCACCAGCCGATGGTGGCCAGTGCGCCGCCGATGCGACTCATGGTGTGCGTCACCGCCACCAGGACCAGGGCAACGATGAGGAAACCCTGGGCGAAGCTCACGCGGGCGCCGAGGCTCCGGAGTCACCTTCAGGGCCGGCGGCCTTCTCGGCTGCGGCTGCGGGGGCGTCGGTGCCGTGGCCTTCGCCAGCGTCGTCACCGTCGTCACCGTCGTCGCTCTCGTCGCCTTCGTCAGCGCCTTCGGTCTCGGCGACTTCAGAGGATTCGCCCGCGATCTTGCGACGACGACGGCGACGGCGCTTCTTCTTTTCGCCAGTGGCCTGTCCCTCGGCGGGTTTGGCCTCGATCTTCAATTCGCCATCGACAACGGCTTCAGCAGTGGCGACGACGTCGGCCACCTTGGCGTTGCCGGGCGCGCCGGCATGCACCGCGAGCTCGCGGCACACGGCAAAGTAGCGGCGCTGGATCTCGAGCGTCCGGTCCTTCTCGAGCTGGAGTTGGGATTGGGCCACCGTATGCAGCCGCTCGTACTCTTCGCCCTTGCGGAAGAAGCGGGCGAGTTCCTGCACGACGGGGGTTGGCAGGGCCTTGAGGTCGATGCTGGTACCCGGGATGTCGGGGCGGGCTTCGACCTTTTTGATGGCCGAACGAAGCTCGTCGATGGTGCGACGAAGATCGGCGTTTTGCTCTTCGAGGGTCTGGCGTCGTTCGCGTTCGCCGGCGGCGACTTTTTGGGCACCCTCGACGTCGGCGGCACTCTTGCTCGTCATGTTGGCCTCCTGGGCATCCTTGGCGGCTGCCTCCCGCTTGACGGTGTTCAACTGGCTCTCGAGGGCCGCCATGCCTTTGCGCAGGGACTGGATCTCGACGTCGCGGGGGTCGGTACTGGTCTTTTTATCCTCGGCGCTGGCGGCTTCTTTCTTGCCTTCGCGGCGAGCCTTGACGCGGGCCTGCTCCTTGATTTCCTCAAGCTCCTTTTGCTTTTGGGCGAGCTTCTCCTTGTGGGAGGTCAGCTCGGTCCGGGCTTCGGCCAGCTTCTTTTCGACGGCCTTGATGGCGTCGTCGCTGGCCGTGCCGGTGGTTTTGCCGCCCAGGGCGGCCTTGGTAACCCCCGACGACAGAGCCTCGGGTGCGGCCTTGGCGTTGGCCTTCAGACTGAAAAGGACCGCTGCCACGCTGGCAACAACGGCCCAAATGAGAAACACGACTTCCATAATCAGGTAGCTCCCGGCCGCGCACGGCATCGAACGTCCCGGCTAGACCAGCAATCGAGCGGGCGCAACGCACCGCAGGAGGCTTTGGTCGGTTTCAGGGTGGGGCCAAGTGGGGCAGCACACGGCTCTTCAGCGCGCTATGCTTATCTCGTATTCTTGACTGCGACCGAAGGAGCGATCCGATGGCGGAACAGAGCTTTCTCCAGCGAGGCCTGACAGGCTTTCGCGACACCATGCGAAATGTCGGTCAATCGGTCGGCCGCGCAGCCACCGGAGCCGCCAAAAAAGCCAAGGCCCAGCTGGGTTCGGTCAAGAAGTCCATGGGCTTCTCTGACGTTGATGCCTTCAACGCCGACGAAGAAGAACAGCGTCGCAAGAAAAAGGCCCAGCGCTTTTTTGGCGACGACGAACCGAGTTTTGTCGGCGTCCGCACCGACGATCCCAGGCGCGATCTATCGACGGTGTCGCCGGAATTCCGCGCCCAGGTGTCGTCTGGGTTGGCGGCGGCCAATTCCCAAACTTCAGGCTCCACCCTGGTTGACCGGGGCGGCGGTGCGGGGACAGGCAACGGCGGCGGCAAATGGTAATCGGCCCGAACTGATCGAGAGCAGGCTGAGGTAGAAATGGCCGAAGGCCAACTTTCACCCAGTC
>CAJBHN010000750.1 GCA_903952805.1 uncultured Myxococcales bacterium
CTTTCTGGTCGACCTCGGTGTCCTGGAGGTTTGTCTCAAACGCCGTGCACGCGGCGGCACTGGCGACAGCCGCGCCCGACACCGCCAGAGTCAACGACAGAAAACACCGACCGCGAACCGTCATGGGAGTTGGGTACACGACCGTGTCAGGGGAGGCGAGGTGGTTCTGCCAGCGTCGTGTGCTGTACCGCTGTTGGTGGGGGTGCCTTTGACCCGCGATCGACGGGTGTGCTACGACCCCCCACGCTTTCGCGTTGTCGACGACAAATGACCTGCCGAGGAGTTTCCATATGGCGTCCAAGATTCCGCCCCCCAGCAATGTCACGAAAGACGGTGGTCGCGCGGCCGCCCTGGCCAAGGCCCTCGACGACAAGAAGGCACCGAAGGAGGCGGCCAAGAAGTCCCTCATCGATCCGTTGCGCGATCCGTCGACGTACAGCGCCGACGAGCTCACCGACATGATGAAGGAGGGGGAAGTCCCCGCCAACTTCACCCAGGACAACCTGGTGAAGTTTGTCGTCGGCGAGATCACGTGGGCCGAGCTCACTGGCCTGACGATGCAGGAGGCCTACTCGTTCGCCGAGATCGCCTACAACCTCTTTGAGCAGGGCAAGTATGAGCAGGCCCAGACCATCGTCGAGGGGCTGGTCATCTCGAACCCCTACGATGGCTATTTCCATGGCCTGCTCGGCGCCATCTACGGCCGCAAGGGCATGCACGAGGAGGCGCAGGAGGAATATACCATCGCCATCGACCTCGACCCCACCAACATCTCGGCCTTTGTGAATCGCGCCGAAATCGCCCTGCAGCACGGCGAGATCGAAAAGGCGCTGAAGGACCTCAAGAAGGCCATTGAGCTCGACCCCAAGGGCGAAAAGCCTTTTGGCATCCGCGCCCGCGCCCTCGCCGCCGCCACCGCGTCGGTGTTGGAGGAGGCTCTCAAGCAGTCGGGTGTCGACATTGAGAAGGCAGCCGCTTCTCAGCAGAAGAAGCCCGCCGCCAAGGCCGCGCCGACGGCTGCGCCGAAGAAGAAGTAGTTCCTGTCATCGAGCACCGATGCACCATGAAAAGCCCCGCCCTTGCGGGGCTTTCTCGTGGATGAGGTCTCGGCCCACCGGCAACTCATCCCGAGATCTCTTTGATCTTCGCCCACGGCGTGGGCTCGCTCAAAGAGCTCTGGGATGTACCTTGCCCCTCGCCCACAGGGGAACCCTTCGGGCCCCGGGGCGGCGTGGTTCCCACTCACTCCGCTCGTGAGGCGCTTCGCGCCCTCCTGTTGGACGTGGTCAGTATTCAATGATCATTCGGGATCGCTGGGGCCGACGGGGCCGACGGCGCGGCCGGCGTGGTCGACGAAGACGGCGACGTTGTTGTCGAGGGTGACGCCACCGAGGTCCACCCATTCAAGGGTGGCGTCGTCGAGGCGCAAGTGCGGCGTGGGGCCGGCGAGGGCGATGGGCACCGTGCGTGGCGCCACCCGCTTGGTGCCGCGGCTGGCACGGACGACGACGGCCTGACCGCGTATGACCGACCACCGGTAGCGACGGGACCACCCAGGCTGCGCGGTCTTCTTGCAGGACTCGGGGACCCGATACTCATGGACGCAGGGTCGCAGGGGGCGGTCGTCGATGACGACGTCGACGTCGGAGGGAACGTCGAGAATGATCATGCTTCGGCCGTGGGACTCCGAGCGGCTGATGAGCCACCCCATGCCCGCGATGAGGGGAATGCCGACGACGGCGAACCAAGCGATACCCTTTTGCGACATCATGGTGACCTCAGTCTGGTGCTGGTCAGGACCCCGGACGATCGTGATCAAGTGCCGCCATCAGCCAGGCGAGGGTGCCGCCGACGGCGTCGTCGACGACGTGGGTGGGGTCGTTGGGGTTGAAGCGGGCAAACAGCGACGGCGCCTGCAGGTGCTGGGCGAACGAACGCCAGGCTGGAAAGGCCTCGACGGTGAGTGACCAGGCGTGGTGGATGTGGTGGGCGTGGTCTTCGAGTTCGCCAGTGAAGACGTCGAAGGGCGCAAACATGAGCGTCGGCGCAAAGAATCGGGTTTGACCTCGACGGTAGGCCCAGGCGAGTCGGCGATAGGTGCGGGCATGGGCCCAGCTGGTGACCTTGGGCGGGATCAGGCTGCCCATGAAGCTGTGGAAGCTGACGACGGCGTGGGGGCGGTGGGCGTGGAGCAGCGCGTCGATGGCGCGGGTCTCGGGCTCCGAAAACGGCGCCACGCCCCGAAAGGTGGCGCGGTGGGGCTCCGTCGAGCCCGACGCCGCCAGCGGCAAGCGGGACGGGGCCCAGACGTCGCGCTCGCTGCGATCGGGCCGGGGGAAATTCCGGTTGAGGTCGACGCCATTGGCGTTGGTGCGGAGGTTCTTGATGGTGTCGTGGCCGTCGCTGTCGGCGGTGCGGCGGAAGCCGTCGGGATTCAAGCAGGGAGCGACGACGACGGTGGCTCGCCGGTGCAGTGCCGCGCCGCGGGCGTCGCCAAGGGCCTGCAGGACGCCGAGGGCGCACAGCCCGCCGATCCATTCGACGCCATGGAGGTTGCCGTTGACGAAGACGACGGGGGCCGCGTCGGGGGCGTCGCAGGCGGCGGGGACGACGGCGGCGCGGATGGGCAGGCCCCGCACCGAGGTGCCGATGTCTATGGCAAGTCCGCCCAGCGACTGCGTGAGTTCGTCGAGGCGGGCCTCGCGCGCGGCTTCATTGAGGTAGTTGGCGATGTGCACGCGGGTCATCGGCGCGGATACTCCACGAGATCGCCGCGGTAGCCACGCATCACGTAGTGATCGTCTTTGACCTCGACGGTGGGCTCGGGAGCGAGAGGCGCCTTGCCCTTGCCGCCGGGCAGGTCGATGACAAAGGTCGGGATGGAAATCCCCGACACATGACCTCGCAACGACGCATGCAGGGCACGGGCCTCGTCGAGGGGAACGCGGAAATGGTCGGTGCCCGGGGCGAGGTCGCATTGGTGCAAATAGTAGGGGCGGGCCCGCAGACGCGTCAGGCGACGAAACAAACGCACCAACACGTCGCGGTCGTCGTTGACGCCACGCAACAGCACCGTCTGATTGAGGACGGGGATGCCAGCGTCGACGAGCATTGCGATCGCGCGAGCGGTGGCGTCGTGCTCAAGCTCGTTGGGATGGTTGAAGTGTGACAGCCAGTAGACCGCCGGGCCGCCATCAGGGCCGCGCAACAACGATGCCAGCGACGGCGTCACCCGTTGTGGGCAGAAGGCCAACATGCGGCTGGCGATGCGGATGACGTCGAGGTGTTCAATGCTGCGCAGCGCCGACAACAGGCTCTCGACCCGCTCGTCACCCAGCATCATGGCGTCGCCGCCAGAGACGATGACCTCGCGAATGGACGGCGTGGCGCGGATGTAGTCGAGGGCGGGCTGCAGGTGTTCCCACGACGGCGTCGGTCCCTGGCCCACCAGGCGTTTGCGGGTGCAAAAGCGGCAGTAGGCGGCGCAGCGATCGGTCGCCAACAGCAGCACGCGGTCGGCGTAGCGGTGCACGAGAAACGGTGCGGCTTCGAGCTCTTCTTCGCCGAGCGGATCGCGAAGGTCCCACGAGGTCGGCAAGAATTCGGTGGCCGTGGGAATCACCTGGCGGCGCAGTGGATCGTCGACGTCGTCCATGTTCATCAAGCCGAGGAAATGGGGGGTGACGCCTAGAGGCAGGCCCCCATGTTCCTCGAGCCACCCGAGGCCGCGGCGTTCGTCATCGGTGAGCCGCAGGCCGGCGGTTTCGAGGTCGGCGGCGGTGCGTGCGGCGCCGCGGAGCTGCTCGCGCCAGGGCTCGGCGGCGGCCTTGGTGCGGGAGGGGGTGTCGACGACGATGGGCAGGGCAACCATGCTGGTGTGTGACACGCGCGGGGAGTGTCGCCAACGGCCTCCCGACGGTCGGTGGGATATCAAGGGCCCGCCCCGCATGTTTCGGCAGGTCTCCGCACGTTTCGGCAGGTCGCCGCACGTTTCGGTACGTCTCCGCACGTTTCGGCATGTCTCCGTATATTGACCGATGGGTCACTTCGCCAAAAATCGTGACGATGTGGTCATGAAGCGTCTGTCGACGGTGCTGTGGCTGGTGGCCGGTCTGTTGGCCTGCGGGCCCGATCGCGGGGTCCAGGTGGTGGTGCGGGCTCCAGTCGAGGAGACCGGTGAGGGCGAAGGCGAAGGCGAAGGAGAAGGCGAAGGAGAAGGAGAAGGCGAAGGCGAAGGCGACATCGGCTTCGCCCGTTACGACGACGGCGCCCACAGCCCGCTGACCCCGTCGATTGTGGCCCGGTTGCGCACCATCCGCGATGAGCACCCCGCGTTGCGTGACGATGTGTTCGCGAAGATCGGCGACAGCAACACCGTCAATACGGGCTTTGCCACCTGCCTGGATGGCGGCAGCGTCGCCCTCGCCGACCACGCTGCTCTTGATGAGGTCCGCGCCCACTTCGCCGCTGGCGACGCCGACGGCGTCAGCCCCTATGACCGGGAGTCGAGTGCCGCGACGGTGGGCTGGTCGGCCTTCATGCCCCTGCGTGGCAACCCGCGGCCCCTCGATGTCGAACTGGACGCGATCGAGGCAGCGTTCGCCGTCGTGATGTTTGGGACCAACGACATCCAACTCAACAACCTCCACGGCTACGCCAACGACATCCTGGCGTTGACCGATGCGCTGTTGGCCCGCGGGGTGATTCCGCTGTTGTCGACGATTCCTCCCCGCGGCGACAACGCCACCGCCGACGTGCAAGTGCCCCGCTACGGTTTGGTGGTGCGGATGGTGGCTGAGGCCCGGCAGGTACCGTTCATGGACCTGAGCCAGCGACTGCGAGGCCTGCCTGATGACGGCTTGATCAGCGACGGCCTGCACATGAACCGGGACCCGCGGAGCGCCTGCCAGTTTGACGACGACGGTCTTCAGTTCGGCTTCAACCAGCGCAATCTGCTGACGCTGCAGGCGCTGGACCGGGTCACGCGCGCGGTGGTGTTTCGCGACCACCTGCCCGAGGTCTCGGCGTTGTCGCCGGTGCGCGGCACGGGGGCCGCCGCCGACCCGTTTGTCGTCGACACGCTGCCATTTACGCACAGCGCCGACACCAGCAGGTCGTCGTTTCGGGAACGCGACAGCTACGGCTGCGCACCGACGATCAACGAGAGCGGTCCCGAGCTGAGCTACACCGTGACACTGACGGCGCCGCAGACGCTGCACGCGCTTGTGTTCGACCAGGGAGACGTCGACGTCGATGTGCATGTGCTGCGCGACAACACCTGTCTGACCCGCAACGACAAGGAAGCCACCATGGCCCTCGACGCTGGCAGCTACACCGTCGTGTTCGACACCTTCGACGGCGACAGCCGCGCCGGCGCGTTTCATGTGCTGTTGTATGCAATGGAGCCGCGCTGACGACGTCAGCTGATTCAGTTGATTCAGGTGCTGATGTAGCGGGTGGGGTCGACGACGTCGGCGTCGACGAAGCCCTTGCGCCGAATCTGGCAGGAATCGCAGCCACCGCAGGCCCTGGGGCCGTCTTTGGCGGGCTGCGGATCGTAGCAGCTCCAGGTGAGGCTGTAGTCGACGCCAAGGCGCACGCCCTCGCGGATGATGTCGGCCTTGCTCAGCGACACGATGGGAGCCTGGATGCGCACGCGCTCGTCGTCACCCTTGGCCTCGACGCCCATGCGGGTGGCGAGGTTGGCCATGGTCTCGAAGGCCTGCAGGTACTCGGGGCGGCAATCGGGATAGCCGGAGTAGTCGACGGCGTTGGCGCCGACAAAGATGCTGCGGGCGTTCATGACTTCTGCGAGAGCCAGGCCGTAGGAGAGAAACAGCGTGTTGCGCGCGGGCACATAGGTGACGGGGATGCCCTCGCTCATCTCGGCGGCGTCGCGACCACGGGGGACAGCAATGCCGTCGTCGGTGAGCGCTGAGCCGCCGAAGGCGCGCAGGTCGACGTCGACGATGCGGTGGCTGGCGGTGCCGATAGCCTCGGCCACCTTGCGGGCGGCCTGCAACTCGACGCCGTGGCGCTGACCGTAGCGAAACGACAAGGCGTGGCAGACAAAGCCCTGCTCACGCGCCATGGCAAGGACCGTCGCTGAGTCCAGGCCGCCAGACAACAAAATCACCGCTGCGCGCGTCATCGACGACTCCGAAGAAACAGGCTTGCATACCGTGGGGCAGTCGACCGATTCGACCACCACCACCACAATCACAACGACGGCGACTCAGCCCGCCGGGCCAACACCCATGGCCTCGGCCGTCTCGATGGCCATCATGCGGTAGGTCTCTTTGACCAGGTGCAGCCAGTTGTCGTCGTGGATGCCGCTGTCCTTGGCGAGCTCGACGATGCCGTCGACGGTGCGCTGCCAGATGTCTTGCAACGTGACCTCGTCCCAGGCGCCCGACAGCACCGGCGTGGGGCGGATGTCGTGGACGTCTTTGGCGGCGTCGAGGTAGTCGTCGAGGACCTGCACGAACAGGCTGACGTCATACATCCACTGGCGGGCCTTCTCGCCGCAGAAGCGCCACACGGGAAAAACCAGGCCGTCGATGGTGCCCCGCACGCCGGCCATGCGCCAGGCTCGCCCTGAGGGGTCGGGCACGCCCGTCATGGCCTTGACCTCGGCGTCGATGTACTCGCGCAGCGTCGTCAAGGCCCGATCGAGTTGGCGGCGGTCGTCGTCGTCGACGATGCCTTCGCCCATGGCGTCATGCAGGGCCCGCACGAGGCGGAACGCGCCGGCGTGTGGCGTGGTGTCGTCGGGGGTCCACGTGCCATCGAGGAGGCCATGCATGCGTCGACCACGTTCCACGGGAGCGATGCCGTCGAAGCAATGGTCATAGACATGGTCGATGGTGGCGATGAACGACGCCGTCACGAGGATGCGGCGCTCGGTGGATTCGGGCAGCAGCCGGGCGACGGCTCGGGCCGTGAGGCCCGCCAACCCCGACAGCACCGTGGGCCCCAGTCGCAGGCCGCCGCCGACGACGCGGGACAGGGCCACGGGCCACGGCGGATTGGGCGCCGAAAAAAGCACCGTGTACGGCGCTGTCGCATACAGGTTGCAGGTCAGGAAGCGCAGCTTCTGGCCGGCGCGCTCGCCAAGGCATTCGGGCCAGTGCTTCTCGATGAGTGGACGCACGAAGCGATCGTGCCTCTCAAAGACGACCCGGCGGATGCCGTCGGGGAAAGGCGCCATGGCGGGGTCGACGCTGCCGAGGATGCCGCGCACGACCGCGTTGCGTTCGGTGTCGCTCATCGTCACCGCCCGTGGCTGTGCGCTGGGCTTCATCGGGCGGGGCTGCAGGTCGATACCGACGTCCATGCGCAGGTGCTAGCGCCGGTGGGGGCGATCGTCGAGGGGAACAGCCATGCGGTGATCATGTGGCAGCGCGGCTGCTCAAGGCGCCGACGAGCGTGATGGCGGCATGGCCGCCATACGTCACCAACCAGGGCGCCAGCGATCGCGTTGCGGTCAGTCGCACGACCGCCAGACCCATCAGCCAGCAGCTCCACAACTCAAACACGTCGACGCCACGCAGCAGCAGGGCGACGGCCGAGCGGCTGTCGGCGCCGCTGAACAACAGGTTGGCAGGGTTGCTGGCCACGGCATTCTTGGGGTCGATCGAGCGCAAGTCCCAAGCCAGATACGCCGCCGCCGTCAGCAGATCATGGACCAGCAAGGGAGCCGCACCGACGGCGACGACGCCGACGACGTCGCCAAAATGGATCGGGCGGCTGCTGGTGCCGCGCAGCAGCAGGAAACAGGCGCCAGCAACAAACAGCACCCAGCCCGCGCGCTTGGACGCGGCCCCGACGGGGAGCCCCACCGTCATCGCTGGTGTGGTGACCCGCAGCACGTCGGCACGTTTGTCGGCGGGCAGGGCGCGGATCTTTTCCCAGGCGCCGCTCTTCTTCATCTCGTCGACGATGACCGACTCAAGGCCCCCTTGCTGGTGGGCTGCGAGCAAAAAGGCGGCCGGCGGCAGCAGCGCCCAGCAGCACACCAACGCGAAGGCCAGCCAAGGGCGGGGCCGAGCGATGGCGGCGGCAATGGCGCCGTCGGGGTCGAATATGACGAGGACGCGTGGCCGCGCAGCGTGTTGTCGGCGTCGCAGACTGGGCAGATCGAGCGTAGCCACCGCCGGCCGCAATGCCGCGGGCATGGTCGGCGCCGACGTCGACCGCGTCGTCACCTCAGCGGCCTTCGCCAAAGCGGTCGGCGATCAGGCCCACCAGGGCATCAACGGCAGCCTTGGCGTCGCCGTCGCTGCCGGTGGCGACCACGGCAAGTTCAGTGCCCTTGGAGGCGGCCAGCATCAGCACGCCCATGATGCTCTTGGCGTTCACC
>CAJBHN010000751.1 GCA_903952805.1 uncultured Myxococcales bacterium
GGCTGGGCACAGGCCGGTCGGCGAAACCATGGTGGTCGTCGGCACTGGCAGCGACGCCGACACCGACACCGCGCCTGATGCAACCCGGGCTGCCGCTCCCGTCGTCGTCGCGACCCCCACCGGAGGAGACGACGTCAGCCTCTGAGTGACCAGCACCCGGTCATCCCAAGACATCGCAAGACATCGCAAGACCATCGTAAGACCATCGCCTGACCATCGTCTCGCGACCTGCTAGGACGCGCTCATGGCTTCTCCTCGTTTCCCCGAGCCCCCCGCGTCCATCACTCCCACCACGGTCGTCGCCGTCGACGCCTTGTTGGCGCGCCTTGTCGGCAAGCGCGACGACTGGGTCAAGGTGACCATTGCCGAGCGCATCCGCTTGCTGGAGCGCATTCGCGATGACCTCATCGTCGAGGCCGGTCCCTGGGCCCGCACCATCTCCCGCCTCAAGGGCATCCAGCCCGACGACGCGCTCCACGGGGAAGACTGGTTGGCGGGTCCCGTCGTCACCATGCGCAATGTGCAGCAGCTCATCAAGGCTCTGCAGGCGGGTGGGCAGCCCAAGCCCCCGGCCCTGCGCCAGCGCAAGGATGGTCAGTGGATCGCCGACGTCATGCCCTGGGGCATGTGGGACAAGCTGCTGTTGACGGGGTGGACCGCCGAGGTGTGGATTGAGCCCGGCCAGCCTCCCAGCCAGGGTCGCATCTACCGGGAGAAACAAGAGCACGGCAAGGTCGCGCTCGTGCTTGCCGCCGGCAACGTCACCGCCATTGGCGCGATGGACGTGCTCTACAAAATCTTCGTCGAAAACGAAGTCGTCGTCATGAAAATGAATCCGGTCAACGAGGCCGGTGGTCCGCATATCGAAAAGATCTTTCAGTCGCTGATCAACGCTGGCGTCTTTGGCGTCGTCTACGGTGGCGGCGACATCGGCAAGCACCTGACCGACCATGCCTCCGTCGACACCATCCACATCACCGGTTCGGACAAGACCCACGACGCCATCATCTGGGGTGCGACCCCCGAGGAGCAGGACAAGAACAAGAAGGCCGGCACGCCTCGCCTCAACAAGCCCATCTCGTCGGAGCTGGGCTGCGTGACGCCGGTGTTGGTGTTGCCTGGTCCGTGGAGCGACGCCGACATCGCGTTTCAGGCCGACCAGGTCGCGGGCATGGTGGCCCAAAATGGTTCGTTCAACTGCAACGCCGCCAAGAGCATTGTCACCTGGCGTGGGTGGCCCCTGCGGCAAAAATTCATTGCTGCCGTGGAGGACGCCCTGCGTCGGGCCGCCCCTCGCAAGGCTTACTACCCGGGGGCCGAGGCCCGCTATCAGGCGTTCATGGCGAAGTACCCCAAGCACAAGGTCCTGGGGGCCACGGGCGAGGGCGTGGTGCCGTGGACGCTCATCCCCGAGGTGCCGCCGACGAAGGGCGAGTACGCCTTGAGCACCGAGGCCTTTTGCGGCGTAGTCGCCGAGACCAGCCTGGAGGCCGCCGACGAAGGCGCCTTCATCGATGCCGCCCTCGCCTTCGCCAACGACGCCTGCTGGGGCACCTTGTCGTGCATGGTGCTGGCCCACCCCGAGACCCAAAAGGTCCACGCCGGCCGCTTTGACGCCTTCATCGCTGGCCTGCGCTACGGCGGCATCGCCGTCAACGGTTGGGCGGGCTCTCTCTTTGGTTTGGCGCAGACGACGTGGGGTGCCTTCCCCGGTCATCCCCTCGACAACATCGAGTCTGGCCGTGGCGTCGTGCACAACACGTTCTTGTTCGATCATCCGCAGAAGTCCGTCGTGCGCTTCCCGTGGCGCATCAGCCCCAAGCCCGTGTGGTCGTCGAGCCACAAGACCCTCAACCTCGTGGGCGAACGGCTCTTTGCCATCGAAGCCCAACCCTCCTTCTTGCGGCTGCCAGCCTTGTTGCTGGCTGCGGTGCGGGGTTGAAGATGCGTCACCTCACGTCGAATTTCGTCGTCATCATCGCCATCGTCGTCGGCATCGCAGGCGGCTGCGCCAACTACAGCGTCATCCCCGACGACGCCCGCGCTCGCCTGAACGAGGCGCACGAGGGTGAGCTGTTGTACGTGAAGCAGTCGCTGTACGCGGGCCGCTTCTACGACGACGACCGGTACCGGCTGGTGCATCCGCGCCGCTTCGAGGAACTCACGTACCTGCTCAACGCCGAGGGCGAGGCGATTGCGCCGCCGCCGGCCGACGAGATCATCCCGGCCGGCACCCGCGTGCGCATCGAGCGCATGGAATGGCCCGAAGGCGATGCGGTCTTTCGTCGGCCCCTCTACACGCCCCGCTATACGACCTGGATCTATCTCCGGGTGGCCCGCGGCACTGGCAGCGAGGTCACGATGGAGCGCAACGAGCGGCACGTGCTGCTGCTGCCGGGTGGCATCAACGATGAAGGCATGTTCAACGCGTGGTTTCAGGCCGCGTTGTCGTCGACGGATCCGACGCCGTGGTTGCGCACGTTGAGCGACACCCAGCGGGTCGCCATCGCCCAGAAAAAGCCTGCCAAGGGCATGACCTATGAAGCGCTGACGTCGGCGCTCGGCTTCCCCGACCGCATCAGCCAACGCCAACAAGACGGCGCGGCCGTCGAGGTCGGCACCTGGGGTGCGTTGTCGGTGGTGCTGCGCGATGGTCTCGTGGAGTCCTGGTCGTCGCCGTCGTCGTCGTCGCCACCGTCGGAGCCTTCGCCGTCTGAGGCATCGCCGCCGCCGTCTGAGCCATTGCCGCCGCCGTCGGAGCCTGCGCCCTCGTCCGTCGTCGAAGGCATCTGATATGGGTATTTTGTCGATCGTCGCCACGCCCATCGGCAATGTCGGTGACCTGTCGATGCGGGCCATTGAGGTCCTCAAGCGCGCCGATGTCATCTGCGCCGAAGACACGCGGCATACGCGGCCGTTGTTGGAGCGGGTGGGTGCTGGCGGTGCCCGGCTGGTGGCGGTCCACGCCCACAACGAGCGCGACAAGGCCCCAGACATCGCCGCCTTGCTGGAGGCGGGGCAAAAGGTCTGCTTCGTCTCAGATGCGGGCTGCCCCGGCATCTCCGATCCAGGTGGCCGCATTGTGGAGGCTGTGGTGGCGCTGGGCCACACCGTGGAGGTCATTCCCGGTCCGTCGGCGCTGACCGCGGCGTTGATGGGGGCCGGCGTCGACATCGCCAAGCTCGCCTTCCTGGGTTTTTTGCCTCGCAAGGGCAAGGAGCGGGAGCGCTTGGTGCGCCACGCCATCGACGTCGGGCTCGCTGTCGTCGTCTATGAGGCCGCCAACCGCACCGACGAGCTGCTCGAGGATTTGTTCGCGTGGTGCGGTCCCCGCCGCGTCGTCGTCGCTCGCGAATTGACCAAGCTGCATGAGACGTTTCATCGCGGCGTGCTCGGGGGCACGCTGACGCCGCCGTTGGTCGACAAGGGCGAGGTGGTCGTCGTGGTCGAAGGCGGCGACGTCGTTGCCCACGACACCGCTCCTCTCGACGTCACGGCGTTGGCCAACGACGCCAGCCTGTCTCCCAAAGAACGGGCCCGGCGACTGGCGCAGGCCCAGGGGATCAGCGTTCGCGAGGCCTACGCTCGCTTGCAGCAGGCTCAGGGCAAGAGCGACGTCGCGGAGGTCAGGCGAGCCCTGTCTTTGGCAGCGGAGGCCGCTGTGGCCCTGCTGTCGGCCGATGACACCGCCCGCGCCGCCCGTCAGGGGGCTGCCGATCCCAGCGAGGCCGCCGGCAGCGACATCCCGGGCGCCGATGCTTTGCTGCGGCTGTTGGCGCGGCCGTCGTCGTTGGCGGCGCCGGTGGAGGCCGCCGAGGCCGCCCGGGCCCTGTTGGGGGCGGTGTCGGCCCTGGATGCGTTGTTGGAAGCCATCGACGCCGACGCCGACGAATGAACCGGTGACTGAGCCGGTGACTGAGCCGGTGACTGAGCCAGAACTTGTCGGGATCATCGGGTTCTTGACGGGCGCGTCCCCGCGTATATTACAAAAACTTCATGCGTTCCGCCGTCATCGTCATGCTCATGTACGCCGTGCTCGGTGGAGCGCAGCTGACGCAGTTGTTGGTGGCTTCGATGGTGCGCACCCTGGACGTCATCGCCATGGCGGTCAGCGACGACGGCTCCAGTCCGTTGGCCGAGTACGTCGACGACGACGGCGTCGGGTCCCCCCTGGTCATGACTGAAGAAGACATTGTCCACGAAGAAGACCGTCTGCCCACCCCCAGCGGGCCACTGTGGTCCGAACACCGGCAGCACTTCGACTGCCAGTGGAACCGGGCCGCCGACGGCTGGCGCAGATCGATCACCAGACCTCCGTCGGTCTGACTCGCCTATGTCACGGCCCGAGCAGGTCTCGGGTCTGTGCATGCATTCCAGGCCCCTGAGGTCCTGCGCATGCGTGTTTGTGCATTCACCACGGGTCGTGCCGCCGCTGTTCATCTCCTGACCATGGTCGGGCCTGGCTGCGTCGACGGTGGACCCATCGGTTCGGGATTTTCTCCATGTCATCCGCAGCAAGCGCCCCCACGGCGCCTCCTTCTCCATCGTCCGATGGTCCCCTGTTGAACGCCTGGGTCAGCACCTGGCGCGACGTCCTGCGGGCCCGCAGTCTGGGCGCGGATCTGCTGGCGGGCCTCACCGTCGCGGCGGTGGCCCTGCCACTCAACCTGGCCCTGGCGGTTGCTTGCGGGCTGCCTCCCAGCGCCGGGCTCGTGGCCGGAGCCTTCGGTGGCTTGATGGCCGCGGTCTTTGGTGGCTCGTCGCTGCAGGTCACGGGGCCTGCTGCCGCGTTGAGCGGGATGGTCCTGGTCATCGCCCAGAAATTTGGCGCCACCGGCGTGGCCGCGGCGACCTTGTTTGTGGGCGTCGTGCTGCTCGCGCTGGCATTTTTTCGACTGGGTCGCTTCGCCGGGCTCGTGCCCGAGAGTGTGCTGGCGGGCTTTACCACCGGTGTGGGCCTGAAGCTCCTCGACCAGCAGATCCCGGAGCTGCTCGGCTTTGACCTCACCGTCGGCGAAATTGCCCAAATGATGCATCGACCCCACTGGCTGCACGATGTCAGTTGGCTGGCGGTGGTGTCGGGTCTGTTTGTCGCTTTCGTCGTCGTCATCACCAGGCCCTACCAACGCTTTCCTGGCGCCATCGTCGGCATCGCGCTCGTGTCGTTCGCCAGCACGTATTTGAGCTGGAATGTCGCTCGTGTGGGCGATGTGCCGGCCCATTTTCCCGCACTGACCCTTCCCGCGGTCCCCGACGACGTTTGGCTTGACCTGCTCGTCCTGGCGCTGCCGCTGGCCCTGCTGGCCGGCGTTGAAAGCCTGCTGTCGGCGCGGGCTGTTGACCGCATGGCCGTCGGCACGCCGCGCCATCACGCTGACCTTGAATTGTTTGGCCAGGGCCTTGCCAACGTCGTCGTGGGCCTGTTTTCCGGCATGCCGGTCTCGGGCGTCGTGGTGCGCTCGGGGGTCAATGTGCAAAGCGGCGGCCGCACGCGCTTGTCCGCGATGGTCCACGCCCTGTTGCTGGGGGCGGCGGTGTTGTTCTTGTCCGATTCCATCTCGCAGGTGCCCCTGGCTGCACTCGCGGGGCTGCTGTGCGTCGTGGGGACGCGTTTGTTGGAAGTCCGGGTGCTTCGCGGGTTCTTGCACCACAACAAACTCGAAGCCCTGGCCTTCGTCGTAGCCGCCGTCGGCACCGTCAGCGGTTGGCTCATGAGTGGCCTTGCCATCGGGATGGCGATTCATCTGCTGCAGCGTCGACTTGCTGAGACGGGCGACCTGTCCCGCCTTGAGGCGATGGCGTCTCTGCTCGACGTCAATGCCGCTCGCGAACCAGGGGTTCGTGCCGTGCTGCACAGAGACCACGCTGCTGCACGTCGTCCCATCGCCTCATTGTCACCGTCATCAGCCGTGTGGTTGGGGCATATCCGCGCCACGCCCCGCGTTGCCTCCAGCGCCTATGTGCATCCCCAGGCCACCGTCATTGGCCACGTCGTCATCAGTGAACACGTCCACATTGCCGCCGAGTCCAGCGTGCGCGCGGACGAGGGCACCCCCTTCTTCATCGGCGCCAATACCAACCTGCAAGACGGCGTCGTTCTGCATGCCCTCAAGGAGCGCCATGTGATGGTCGCCGGCGAGCGTTGGGCCATCTACCTCGGCCGCAACGTGTCGGTGGCCCACGATGCCCTGGTCCACGGTCCCTGTTACGTCGGTGACGACACCTTCATCGGCTTCAAGGCGGTGGTCCATGACGCCGTCGTCGGCCGTCATTGCTTCCTGGGCATTGGCGCCATCGTGGTGGGCGTCGAGGTCCCCGACGGCCGCTTCGTGCCAGCAGGCAGCGTTATCGACAACCAGGACAAGGTCGACGCGTTGCCGCTGGTCGTCGAAGCCCACCGGCATTTCAACGAAGACGTTGTCGACGTGAACCGCGGGCTGGCCGTCGCCTATCGGCGTCACGATACCCATGGCAACCACAACGCGGCCAGCGCTGTCAGTGCCGGTGCCGGTTCGTCCGTCGGCTCTCGGCGCCTGCCACCCCGGCCGGTGGTGCTGCGCACGACGGAGCCGCGTCCGCCGAGTTGGGAGTCCGCCTGGGGTCGCACCTCGTCTGCCGAGGACACCGACCGATTCTGAACGCGACGACGGAGGCGACCGCTTCCGTTCTGCTCTGCTTGATTCCTCCACAGCTCCAAACGTCACCACCTCACCACTTCCTCCCCCCTCAGGAGTCATCATGGATCCCAGCTGGATTGTTCTTGGCGCACTCACGGTCATCGCCGTCATCGCCGTCTTTGTCGTCTGGAAGATGTTTTTTCGCGTTGACGAGGGCTCCCTCGCTGTTGTCACTCGCTTTGGCGCTGCTCGTCGCCGCACCGGTGATCAGCAGCAGAAATTGCTGATGACGTGTGGTCCGGGTCTGCACATGAAGGCGCCCTGGGACCGCGTGCGCCTGGTGTCCATGAAGGAGCAGAGTCTCGAGCTCTCGGGAGAGCTTGGTGGGCGTACGGCGATGGCTGCCGACGGCACGCTGCTGCGCTTCGACAGCATCCTGCGTTTCGTTCCCGTCGAGGAGCGCCTCGACGATTATCTCTTTGGCATGAAGCAGCCTGAGGAACACATCACCGGGCTGTTTACGTGCTTGTTGCGCAACGAGATCGCGAACTTTGGCGGCGACGCCGGGGCCAAGACCGCCACGACGACGGAGCGGACCGCTTTGGCCATCAGCCATGAGCCCCGTTCTCGTCTGGACGGGCCCGCCTCGCTGGGCGCTGATCCAGGTGTCGCCGACATGGGATCATTTGCGTTGATTCGCCGCGAGCGGGGACGACTCAATGGTGAGATCGCCGGCTTCTGTCATACGCAGATCGGCGATCGCCATGGCTTGAAATTCAATGCCGTCGACCTCGTCGATATCTTGCCCCCCGATGAATTGGCCGAAGCCCTCAATGCCGTCATGAACGCCCGCACCGAAGCTGGTGCCATGTACTTCCGCGCCGAGGGAGAGTGCCTGCAGCGTGTGTTGGCCGCCGAGCAGGGCGTGCAGATTGCTCGCTCCCGGGCCCGCGCCATCGAGACCGAAATTGAGGTCCTCGGTGGGGTGCTCGGCACCCTGGAGACAGACCACACCCTCGAACACTATGTGGCCCGTCGTCGTGACGAGGTCCTCGCCGAAGCCCGCACCGTCTACGTCAAGGAGAATGCATGAACCCGCTGCTGATGTCTGGTGCTCTTGGTGCAGGCGCAGTGGTCGCAGTCGCCGCCGTGCTGCTGGCCGTCTTTCGTGCCGTCGCTGTCGAGGTGGAAGACGAAGAGGTCGTCATCGTCACCCGCCATGGCAAATTGCTTCGGCGACTGGAGACCGCGGGGTTGCATGTGGTGCTCGACCGGGCCTTGCCCTGGGTCACG
Organism: uncultured Myxococcales bacterium; assembly: GCA_903952805.1. Taxonomy (GTDB): domain Bacteria; phylum Myxococcota; class UBA727; order UBA727; family VGSZ01; genus VGSZ01. Next base: position 7,911 of record CAJBHN010000751.1, read on the forward strand.
CTGCAGCGGGTGTCGCTGGCGCGCGACTTCCGCCATTTCTCCAACGTCCACGTCAACGACGCTCGCGGCACCACGGTCATGGTGGATTTGTGGGTCGAGCTGCGGGTCAAGGACCCGGTCAAGGTGCTGTTCTCCGTCGACGATTGGGATCGATCGCTGCAAAACCTGGTGTCTCACGCCGCGACGTCGATCATGGGCAATCGAGAATTTCAGGAAATCCTGCGGGATCGCACCGAACTGGGCCGCCAATTGCAGCAGGACATCAGCGCGGAGTGTGAGCGTTGGGGCATTCAGGTCGAGATGGCCTTTGTCCGCAACGTGACTCTGCTGCCTGATGTGTCGCGACAGATTTTTGACGCGATTTCCGCCCGGCTCGAGCGTGCCAAGGCCGACATTGAGGAGGCTGGTCGATTGGCGGTGGCCCAACTCGAAGCCGACACCAGCGTGCGCATCGCCGGCCTCGTGGCTGAGGCCAAGGGCCAGTATCCGTTGGCCATCGGTCGCGCCTATGCGGCCCTGCGTCGCACACCGCGGGTCCTGGCAGCCTACGAAAGCCTGTATGGCTTGAATCAGCTGCGTCCGCAGCGCACCATCGCCTTCCGGGGCTTCAGCAGCGAGCTCCGGGGGGTGGACGCCGCGATGATGCCCACCCACGACGCCGAATAGCCGGGTGTCCTGCCGGGGGATTCGTCCCCTGGCAGGTGAGCAGCATCGGGATGGTTCATGGCGTTTTGGTGACCGCGACGCCGCGCGGTTTGGCGCCAAGCCATGGGTACAGCGTCGGCAAGAGCAGCGGGAGCCCGGCCGGAGCCGGGCCGCCACCGTGCTCCTCAGAGCTGGGCGAGCATGGTCTCAGCGTTTGAGACCTCGAACTTCATCGGGGCCTCGATGTTGAGCTGTTTGACGACGCCGTCGTCGACGAACATCGAGAAGCGCTGCATGCGCATGCCCATGCCGGCGGCGGTCAGGTCGAGCTCGAGGCCGATCTTCTTGGCGAAGTCGGCGCTGCCGTCGCCGAGGAAACGGATCTTGCCGATCGCCTGCTCGTCGCGACCCCAGGCGGCCATCACGAAGCCGTCATTGACGGCGATGCACCACACCTCGTCGACACCTTTGGCCTTCAACGCATCGAGGTGCTTGAGGTAGCCCGGGACGTGTTGGGCGGAGCAGGTCGGGGTGTAGGCCCCGGGCAGTCCGAAGATGGCGATGCGCTTGCCCTTCGTGGCCTCGGTGACCGACACGGGGTGGGGCGACAAGGGACAAGCGTCGCCGAATTCGGTGGTTTCAGAGAGGGAAGCTTCAGGAAGGCGGGAACCGATGGTGATCATGGTCGCCGGCATGGGATCTTGCCTGGTCCCCGTCAAGCGCGGGTGGGCCACCGCAGCCGGATCGTCGCGACCGCGTCGTTGGCGTCCGCCCAATCGTTATTCGCGCACGGTGATGACGACGGGAGCCGAAGCCACGCTTCGTGCCGCGAGCACAGCCTGGATGGTGTGGCGACCTGGCGTAATGGTCCAGCGCGTCTCGTGCGGAAACGGCACGCGGGCCACGGGGTCGCCATCGACGAGGAAGACGACGTCATCGTTGATGCCGCCGCCGGTGCCGTCGACCTGGGCTGCCAGGCGGATGGTGGCGAAGGCGGCGGGGGTGTCTGGGTCGAAGGCGTAGCGGACGCCGGCTTTGGGTTCGACGAGGGCGATGGCCGGGGGCCCGTCGTCATCGCCGCCGCCGCACAATCGGCTGGTGCGCAGCGGCATCAGTGGGCGTCCCTGCTGGCGTCCCCAGCGGGCGTAGGCCGGGGGCAGATCGAGCACGGTCTGCCAGTGCACGACGTGGGCCGGGCAGTCGGACGTGCTGCGGTCGCCGGTACGGGTGTCGATGCCGACGCGTCGGTGCCAGGGGCAGGTCGCGGTGGGGGACATGCCCGCCAAGAAGACCTCGGAACGCCGGTGGGGGCAGTCGGCGCCGGCGAGTTGACCCGACAGGGCACAGACTTCGTGGCGCACGCTGTGGGCTGGGTCGTTGAAGGACTGGGGGACCGGAACATGCCGTTTGTGTTGGGGCGTCAGCGTGGTGATGACCGCGTGGACGGCGTCGGCGGTGCCGGCGAGGCCACCGAGGTGATTCATGCGCCGCCAATCGTGGTTGCCGATCCACATGATCACCAGCAGCCGGTCGGAAAAAGCGACGGTCCAGCCATCGCGGTAGCCTTGGCTGGTGCCGGTCTTGACGGCGACGGCGATGTCGTAATCGAGCGCGGAGCCCTCGGGAAAACTCGGACGGCGGGCGGCGGCATCGGCCAGGATGTGGGTGACGAGGTCAGCAGCCCCCGCATCGAGCAGCCGGACGGAGCCAGGTGCATGGGTTGCCGTAGTTGATGTCGTCGATGTCGCTGATGTCGCTGATGTTGGTAATTTCGCTGATGTCGCTGATGTCGGTGATGTCGGTGATGTGGGTGATGTCGGTGATGTCGGTGATGTCGTTTTGTTTGAATCGCCAGTTCTCAATACATCGAACTCACTGGCCACCAGCGGCATCGAGACGCCGTGATGTCGCAACAGCAGGTAGATCCTGCCGAGTTCTTCGGCGGTGACATGCAGGTTGCCAAGGGCGAGCCCCAGGCCGTAGTGGCCGGGGGCGGCCGATATGTCGCTGACACCGGCGGCACCGAAAAAAGTCAGCGCCCTCTCGACGCCGACGACGTCTCCCAACAGGCGCAGCGCGGGGATGTTGCGTGAATTGCCCAGGGACTCGCGGGCACTCATGGGGCCCAGAAAAGTGCGGTTGAGGTTGTTGGGCACATAGCTGCGACCGCCGTCGGCGACGACGTCCATCGGCAGGTCGGCCAGCGGTGTGGCGGCGGTGATGGCCCGCGGCCAAGCGGGGTCAAGGGCGAGGGCGTAGATAAAGGGCTTGAGGGTCGACCCCGGTGAGCGCCGCGCCCGCACGAAGTCGATGGCCCCGTGAGCGTCGTCGTCGAAGTAGTCGGCAGAGCCCACCCACGACAGGATTTCGCCGCTGTCGGTGTCGATGACCAGGGCGGCGCCGTTGGTGGCGCCAAGCGCGCGGGCTTCGGCGACGTTGTCGGTCACCGTCTGTTGCACGAAGCCCTGCACATCGAGGTCGAGGGTGGTGCGCACGGTGGTCAGCCCCGGCCGCAGCCGACGGGCGGTGCGGACCTCGTTGGCCATGCGCAGGGCGAAATGGAGGGCACTTTGGGGGCGAGGGCGGCGGTCCACGAGACCCAGGTCGCTCTCCAGGGTCGTGCGCAGCTCATCGTCGCTCAGGTAGCCCCGCTCATGCAGAGCGACGACGATGCGATGGGCACGCTGGAGCCCCCGCTGCAAGCCGCCGGTCGCAAATGGGCCCAAGCGGGTGGGCTGCTGAGGCAGGCCTGCCAACCACGCCGCCTGCAACCAGCTGAGGTCCTCGGCGGGTTTGTCGAAGTAGAAGCGCGCCGCCCTCTCGGCGCCATGGATGCGGGCGCCATAGGGGGCCAGGGTCAAATACTGCCGCAGCACGGCGTAGTGGCCGTAGCGATGAACCAGCAGCAGCGCCTCCAGCGCCTCCAGGCCCTTGGACAGCACGGTGCGACGACGATTGGATTGCATACGCGCGACCTGCATGGCGATGGTCGAGGCTCCCGACACGATGCGCCCCTCCAACAGATTCTGTCGCAGGGCGCGCAGCAGCGACGGCAACGACACACCGGCGTGTTCGTGGAAGCGCCGGTCTTCGGTCTCCCGCGTGGCGACCGTCAGTCGCATGGGCAGCGCCCACGGCAGGGGCCAGTAGCCGAAGCGGTCATTGTCATCGCCGCCGGCCACTTCCGACAAGGGTCGACCCTGGCGATCGGTCACCAACGTCGACGGGGTTGGCGTCTGCAGCGTCGTCACCAGCGAGCACGCCACCCACACGCTGAGGAGGACCAGCAGACCCCCGGTGGCAGCCAGCAGCTGTCGCCGGGACCGGCCACGGAGCCAGAGCATCCCGCGCCGGGTCAGCTGGCCGAGCCGAACCCGACGCTGGAGGTGCCCCGACGACGTCATTTGCCCTCGGTGCTCCGTTCGATGATGGCCCGGCTGCCGTCGGAGCGGCCCGTGACAGCACCGTCGTACATGAGCTCGGCGTACGCACCCGGGTGGGTGTAGCTGCCGGGAGTCGTCGCCTTCAGGCGGAAGTGCACGCTGTACGTGCCCTTCGGCAACGACGTCACGTAGTAGCGCACAGCGTCGTCCAGCCGGGCCACCGACGTCGGCGCCAACGTGTCGCGCTCCGCGGTCTGGGCTTCCGACGACGTCGTCAACAGCGCCGGGTTCAGCGGCTCGAAGCCGGCGCCAAAGGGCACGACGAGGGCGACATGGGTCATCGGCTTGTCGACGGTGATGGTGGTATGCAGCTCGACCACGTCGCCGACCATGAAGCGCTGCTCGGCGGCGCGCACGTCGTCAATGCGGCGAGCGGCGCTGCCATCGATCGGGTAGACCGTCATGCTGCGCTGCACGAGGAAACCCTCCTTGACGGCGGGCAGACGGTCTCCCGGGGTCTGGGGCAGATAGCGCCACGCCACCCGCGCTTGCACGGGCACGCCGGTGGCCGACGCCGTCAGGGCCGCACCGCTGTCGTCGATGTGCCGTACCAATTTGGTGGTGCCATCGAGGCTGAAGCGCTCTTTGCCCAGGCGCAGCACGCTGTCTTGGCCCTTGGGGTCGGCGACGTCGAGGTAGGCGACGATCGCTTCGATGGCCGCCCGGTTGTCCCACGTGGAGCCAAAGCCGGTGGCGGTAGCGCCTCGCGCCAACACCGCATCCAGCAGCAGGGGCAAGTCGGCGTTGGTGGCGTCGAGGCGGACCAGCGCCTCCAACACCGTGGCCAACGACGACGTCGACGAACCAAGCACCCGCCCGCCCCACACCGCCCGGGGATCGTTGAGGCCCACCACCGTGCGCTTGCCGCCCACCAGGTTGAAGGTCACCGAACTCCACAGTTCGCCCTTGATGGCCGAAAGCTCCGCCTGAAACGAGCTGCGTCCGCTCTTGAGCAGCGCGACGGCCACGTCGGCGCGGCCGGTGGCGTCCAGGGTCTTTCGGCCTTTGACGAGGTCGGTGAGGTAGCCGTCGTCGACGGCCCCCGAGCGCGACAACGCCCGCAGGGACGCAGCCATCGAACCCAGGCGCCACGCCGACAACGCCGGCTCAAAGGCGTAGTCCGAGCGCAGGCTGGCCGAGACCGCGTCGCGGGCTCGCAGCATCACCTTGTCGTCCACGACGGCGCCGGCGTCTTTGGCCAGGGCGGCGAATTCCAGGGCGCGAGCGGTGAGCTGCACGTCGCCCGTCGAGCCCGGCCAGAAGCCCAGCAGGCCTTTGTCGTCTTGGTGGGCGGGGAATTCCTGCAGCAGACGTTCGACATTGCCGATGGCGGAGGCGGCATTGACGCCGAGGCCGCCGACGCGCTTGGCCAGCTTCAGCAGCGACAGCGGCGGCGACACGCGGGCCATCTTTTGCTCCAGGCAGCCATGGGGATAGGCACCCAGCACGTCGACAGCGGTGAACAGTTCCAACAGGCCGCGCACATGGGTGGCGGTGATGCTTTGGCGACCGGAGCCGGCACGCATCGCCTCGGCAGGCACCGGCAATGGCGCCGCCGCTGGGCCGATGGTCACCGTGTGCACCTGGTGCTGCCAGGGTCCGTCGGGGAGCACCGGAATGGTGACCTCGAAGGCGTCGCCCACCCCGTCGGCCTTGCGGATGACCTCCATCTTGACCTTGAGGGGGGCTTCCGCTGGCGTCGTGGACACCTCGACCGGAAAAGTCACGCTCTGGGCTTTGTCGAGGCTCAGCGTGATGTCCTTGCTGCGCTTTCGTTCCAGCACCGGCCCGACGTACTCGGCCTTGACGATGCCAGCGCCGCCAGCACCCTCGACGAGACGGGCGACGCCGCCGCCGTCGAAGCGGTCACCCTGCCGGACAAAGCGAGGCAACTGGGGTTGTACGATGACCGGCAGCCGCACCTTGAGCTGGCTTTGATGGTTGCCAAAGCGCGCGGGGCCACTGGCGGCGACGGCTCGCACCATGAAGTTGGTCAGGTCGTCAGACAGGGGGACCTTGATGGTGACGCTGCCCGACGACGGCACCACGACCGTTGCCTGGTAAAATGGGACGGTCTGGAAATTCTTGCGCACCCGACGCGAGGCTTTGCCGTCCTCGTCGTCTTCGCTGCCGTCGCCACCGGGATTGTCTTCTTCGATCAAGCGACCAAGCACGCTGTTGCGCGTGTCCCACACCGTGGTGTCGCTGCGGTTGCGCACCACCATCGACGTGAGAGGATCAAGCGGGCCTTCCTTCGCCAGCGACAGCACCGCTTCGTCGACGAGCCACACGGTGGCCTCACCGGCAACGGGCTTGCCCTGGTCGTCCTTGAGGCTGACCTTGAGATCGATGCTCTGCCCGGGCCGCGCCTGGGGCGGGTGGACCACGGCGACGGCCAACAGGTTCTGCGTGGGCTGCACTTCGAGGGTCAGTGAACTCGCCACCGTTTGCGGACGCCAGGGCGCGTCGTCGGTGGGGCTTTCGCCCAGTCTTCCGCGGCTCAACACCACATGCACCGGCAGGTTGGGGATGACGCTTTTGTCGATAGCGACCGTGACAGTCGCAGTCCCGCCCACGACGTCGAATTGGCGGTATTCGTTGCGGGCGGCTCCCTCGATGATGAGCAATCCCCGAGCCGTGCCAAAAGGGCTCTTGACGATGACCGTGGCGGTGTCGCCGGGGGCGTAGCGGCTCTTGTCGGGGACGAGTTCGAAGACGCCCGCCTGGCCCTTGCCCCAGGCCACGGGTTCCTTGCCGCCGATGTACAGGTCTGCTGACAAGGTCTGGACCCGACCCAGCGCATCCCTGGCGACGAGTTCCACGACGTAGACGCCGGCACCCCTGGTGGGCAGCGACACCGTCAACGGGTCTGCCGTCGTGGTCACCATCTTCTCCTCGAGCTTTTGGTCTTCTTGCTCGGTGACGTAGCTGGCCTCGCCGGTGGCGAAGTGGCTCTCACGCAGGTGGCTATGCCAGGTGCGCTTGAACAGCCGCACCTCGATCTTCTGACCAGCCAACAACGCGTCGTCGACGCCGACGGCGATCAATTGCGGGTCGATGCTGGTGGCTTCTGTGCGATAGCGGTCGAGCTTCATGCCCAGCACAAAGGGAGGCAGCGCCAGCA
>CAJBHN010000752.1 GCA_903952805.1 uncultured Myxococcales bacterium
AGAGGATCCGCAGGCGCAGGCGCAAGCCGACATCGGGGTCCCCATCTGGGGACTGTACGCCAAAACCTGCCTTCTTGACCCGCGTCGAGCGCGGTGTCCGCGTACCAAAACCTCGGGAAGCTCGCCCACGGCCTCGGCGTTTCGCCCGCCGCGTTGGTCGATCCCGAGGTTGAGCCGGCGCGGACAGGCCAACATCGACCGCCGCCCACGACCGTCAAATCTCGTCGGATTCCTGCTGCCGTCAACAGCATTCACCGTTCGCGCACCGTGCGGCCCATCCACACCACTTGCGCCCACGGCGCCGGCGGCTTTCCGTCGGGCACCAACACCCACAGCACGGGCCAGGGCGGCGCATGCTCGGGGGCAGGCCCGAAGCCGTCGGTCAGGTAGACCATCACGTCGACGTCGGCGCTGTGCGCCTCAATCCACGCGAACGGCGGGCGCAGGTCAGTGCCGCCTCCGCCGCCGAGCACGACCGCGTCCGTGCTGAGCGGGCGGTCCTCGGAATAGACCTCCACGCTGTGGACCACCATGTCGCACGCGATGACCGTCAGCTCGTACCGGGGAAACGCCGCGACGATGCCGGCGAGCTCCGCGAGAAAGGCCGGCAGGTCCGGCGTGGTCGAGCCCGAGGTGTCGATGGCGACCGCGATCTTCAGCTCCTCGTGTCGCCGCGACGGCAGATACACGCCCCGGTGCACGTGGCGCCGCGCCGGAGGCAACCACTGCGAGGAGCCACCTGAGGCGCGCGTCACGAACGCGGCGAGCATCGAGCGCCACGGCAGCACCGCTTCGCGGTTCCGCGTGATGAGCCGCTCCACAACTGCCAACTCCGTGCCCCAGCCGCGGTTGAGCGCCACCCGCACCTGGTGGGGCCAGGCGTCAAGCGCGTCGCGCTCGAGCTCAGGCAGGAACCGCGGGTCGATCTCGAGCGGCACTCCCCCTTTCCCGTCCCCATCCCCCTCGCCGGTCGGCTCGGCCAGGGGCTGGCCGAGGTGAACGTCGCAGTTGGGACTGCGGGTCGTGCCGGCCTCCTCCTCGGAAACAAGGAGCTGGTTGTAGACCTGCTCTGCGCTCTGGCCGCTCCACGCTGGGAACCACACCAAATCTTGGGGCGGTGTCAGCCCGTCCTTGATCAGGAGGTCATTGACCTCATGGTCCCAGGCGAGGTTCCACAGGCGGTGCTCACCGGACATCACGCGCGTGAAGTGGAGCATCGCGCAGTGCATGACCTCGTGGGCGAGGACGAAGGTCCGTTGCTCAAACGACAACGACAACAGCCAGTCAGGTCGGACGTAGACGCGGCGCGCGTCGGTGGCGGCGGTGGGCAGCCGGAAGTCCCAGACCGTGACCAGCTCCACCTGCATGGCGAGGGTGGCGAGGAAGCCGTGGCTGCCGAGCAACGACGCCCGCGACGCGTGGAGCGTATTGAGTGCCTCAAGCTCTAGCCGCGCCCGCTCATCGTCAGTCATCAAGGATTCCGTCGAGGACGCCCTTGATGAGGGCGTCAGTCTCACGGGTGAGCCGGCCCGCGAGGGCCAGGCCCACGGTCTTGCGCACCTCGCCAAAGCGGGGGTGCGACAGGATGGACTTGACCTCCGAATCGCTCCGTCCCCGCACGCTGTCGGCGAGCAGCATCGTCGCGAAGTCGGCCTTCAGCTGGCTGAGCAGATCGAACAGGACCTCAAGCGCAGTGGCTCGCTTGGTGACGCGCCACAAGTGAAACGCGACGGCGGCGCACAACGCGTAGCACTGGTCTGAGCGCACTGGCACGCGAATCGGCTCGCGGCCTTCGAGCATCGAGGGCACATCGGGCAACGACGCGGCCGCGTCCCGAAACGCCATCAACTCCGCTGCGGCGGCGTGGCCAACGAGGCCGTCGACGAGGCGACGCAAGTGCGACTTCGAGAGGCCTTTCGCGTGGGTGAGGACGACGGATACCCGCTCCCACGTTCGTGGCGAGGGCCAACCGCGTTGGACGTCGGTGCTGGTCATGTCGAGGAAGATCTGCGGCCGCAGTGCCAGCAGGCCCAGCACCTCAGGGTGCAGGCCTCGCTGTCGTGCCCACACGAGCCAGCCCTCGACATCAGGCGTGACGTCGAGGTGGCAGAAGCGGTTGGCGAGAGCGCTGGACATGGCGCCAGCGACGGCGCGGTCCTGCACGCGGTTGCCGGCAGCCATGAGGTACCAGCCCGGGGGCACCTGGTAGAGCGTGCCCAGCCGTCGATCGAGGATGAGCTCATAGGCGGCGACCTGCAGTGTGCGGTCGGCGGCGGTGAGCTCGTCAAAGAGGATGATGCCGCGGCTCTCCTTGTCGCGTGGCCACTCCGCAGAGACCAGCCAGTCCACGGTGTCGCCGCGCGGCACCGGAAGTCCGCGCAGGTCGATGGGCTCTCGCTGGGCGAGCCGGATGTCCACGAAGCCTATCTTCTTGTCTTCGCAGACCTCCCTGACGACGGTGCTCTTGCCGACGCCCGGAGGTCCCCAGAGCATGATGGGTGCGAGGGCGTGGGCGAGACCGGGCTCGGCCCACAGCAGCTCCAGCTGGTGCACCACGAGGGCGCGGACGTCGTCGATGGAGCTCATGAGTTCACCCGACATTGGCAGGCTCCTTGAAACCGAGATAGTCCTGTCTGGGCGTCACGAGCGAGGCCATCAAGGCTTCGTGGCGCAGCTCAGAGCGCAGGGTCGGGAGCGCCACGAGCGTCGCCAGCGACGTCGCCGCCCGCCGCGCACCGAGGGAATGCATCGCGGCCAGGGTCTGGATTCCTGAGCCGTTGGGCAGGCGGTGCACCAGCCAATCGCAGAGTTGGTCGACGAGCAGCGGGACCTCCGGTCTCTCTCGCATGCGTACGAGGGCCCGCAGCGTCACCTGCAACGCCTGGATGATGTGGGGCGAGGAAGCCGCCTGAAGTTGTTCCCTCATCGCCACACGAGCGGCTCCGGGCTTCTCTGGCCGCGCCGGCAGGTACGGCCCCTCCGTCAGGCCCGCCTTGAGCTGAGCACCGAGGATACCGATGTAGTTGACCCTGGCGTTTTCGGGGTCGCGGGCCGCATCAGCGACGGCGGCAATGTGGTCGGGGTCGGAGCTCTTACGCAACACCGCCTCGAAGTCTCGGGCTGAGGC
>CAJBHN010000753.1 GCA_903952805.1 uncultured Myxococcales bacterium
CACATGTTTTTGTCTTTATTACACGTCCTTGACAGTACGATCAAATATGAAGAAGGACAAATCGGATAGACTGTTTGTTCGTCCGACGAGGGCGACGAGGGCGACGACGACGATGACGACGATGACGACGACGGCGACGACGGCGACGGCGGGGCCCAATTCGGGTCCTGCTCTTTCAAGACCTGGGCGGTGGCGCTGTCGAGCACGTTTCGGCGTAGCAGGGCCTCGGCGGTCTGGCCGTCGATCTTGCCGGTCACCGGGAGTCCATCGACGCGCTGCAGCTTCTTGACGGCGTCGGTGAGTTGTTCTTTGCCTCGGCCAGCCCCCGCGAAGCCCGCCATCCTCATGGCGTTGAGCATGCTCTTGAGGTCGATCTCGACGTCGGGCCGTTGCTGGGCGCCGCGGGCGGCAGCCTGGTCGGTCTCGATGGTCCGCCCCTTCTGCGTCGGGGTGGCCGACGACGAGCCTTCGCCACCAACGCCAAAGCGGAGGCGGCCCGGATCCAGGCCCAGGCGGGGACTGTGGTCGACGACGTCGCGGGCGCCGGCGGGCTGACCGGCGACGGCCTGGGTGGCTTCGCTGGATCGCGGTGTCAGCCCCTGCTGCTCCAGGGCGTGGGCGGTGGCCTCGTCCAGCTTGCCGGTGACCGGGAGGCCATTGCTCTGCTGAAAGGAGCGCAACGAGGCCTGGAGTTGCTGCTCAGGGGACCCGGTCTTGGGCACGGGAAAGCCCGCGCCAGCGAGGGCCGCGACGATCTCGCGCAGGACTCTGACTGCATCCTGGGGCGTCTTTGCCATGCCGAAATCGACGAGACGCTGCAGGGGCGACGTCGCCTGCTCACGGAGTGGCGACGTTGACGGCGTGAGTCCTGCTTGATCGGGGCGATGCCCCACCGGGCCGCGAATGACCATGACACCCTCATACCGCGCCGAGAGCCGTTCGGGTTTCACTCGACGACAAAACGGGCTAGCGCACCAGACGAGGTTCGCATGCGAAAGTCCCACGTCGTCAGCTCCGCCGCCCTTGTCGCAGTCCTTGGCACCGTCGTCGGCCTCGCGTGCGCCGGCACCGCCCCAAAGCAGGCGACTGCGCCCATCCAGGAGAGTGAACCTGTGCGCCCCACCAGCCCCTACCCGGTCTCCAAGCAGATCGACATCGTCGACGACCTCCATGGCGTCAAGGTCGCCGACCCCTACCGCTGGCTCGAGGACCCCGATGCCAGGGACACCGTGTCGTGGGTCCAGGCCCAAAATGCCTTGACCTTTGGTTGGCTCGACAAGGTCGCGACCCGCGACGCGATGAAGCAAAGGCTGACGGCGTTGTGGAACTACGAGCGCTACAGCCCCCCATTCATCGAGGGCAAGGGCAAGCATCGCCGAACCTACTACTGGAAGAACGACGGCCTGCAGAATCAGGCGGTGCTGTACGTCGTCGACAAGGTGGGCGCCGAACCCCGCTTGTTGCTGGACCCAAACGCCCTGTCCGCCGACGGCACCATCGCCTTGTCAGGCATGGCCATTTCTGATGACGGCACGTTGATGGCCTACTCGCTGTCGTCTGGCGGTTCAGATTGGACGGATTGGCACGTCAAGGACATCGCCAGCGGTATAGACAAAGCTGACGTCGTCAAATGGTCCAAGTTTTCGGGAGCGTCGTGGACGCCCGACAACAAGGGCTTTTATTACTCGCGCTATCCCGAGCCCGAAAATGGCGCTGACCTCGAGCAGGCCAACTATTTCCACAAAGTCTATTACCACACGGTCGGTGAGCCCCAGGACAAGGACCGGCTCATCTTTGAGGACAAAGAGCATGACAAGCGTGGCTTCGCCGCCACCGTCACCGAAGATGGGGCTTGGCTCGTCATCTCGGTGTGGGAGGGGACCGACCGCCGCAACCGCGTCTACTTCAAGGACTTGAAGAAGAAGGACGCCCCGGTCCAAAAGCTGTTTGACGCCTTCGACGCCGGCTACAACGTCGTGGGCAACACCGGCAGCGTGTTTTACGTCGTGACCGACCGCGATGCTCCCCGGCAGCGGCTGGTCAAGGTCGACGTCAAGGGCCTCAAGGCCCCCGAGCCCAAGCTCGTCGAGATCATCGCCCAGCCCGAGAAGGACAAGATTGAGTCGGTGGCGATGGTCGGCGGCGGCTTCCTGGTGAAGTTGCTGCACAATGCCCACGACGTGATTCAGTTCCACGACCTCAAGGGCAAGAAGGTCCGTGAACTGCCTCTGCCGACCATTGGCACCTCAGGGGGCTTTGCCGGCAAGAGCAAGGACACCGAGACCTACTATTCGTTCACGTCGTTCACCTATCCGACGGTCATCTACAAGGTCGACCTGAAGAGCGGCGTGTCGACGTTGTGGAAGCAGCCCAAGGTGGCCTTTGAACCAGGCGAGTACGAAACCAAGCAGGTCTTTTACCCGTCGACCGACGGCACTCAGGTGCCGATGTTCATCGTTCACAAGAAGGGCCTCGTGTTGGACGGCAAGAACCCGACGTATCTCTACGGGTACGGCGGTTTCAACATTTCGCTGACGCCATCGTTTTCGCCCGCCCTCATCGGCTTGTTGGAACAGGGCTTTGTGTTTGCTCAGCCCTCATTGCGCGGTGGCGGTGAGTTCGGCGAGGAATGGCACGAGGCCGGCATGCTGAAGAAGAAGCAGAATGTCTTTGATGACTTCGCGTCAGCGGCGCGTTTCCTCGTTGATCAGAAGTACACGTCGCACCAGAGAATCGGCATCGGCGGCGGCAGCAACGGCGGATTGTTGGTGGGCGCGTCGATGACCCAGCACCCCGAGCTCTTTGGCGCCGGTGTCGCCATGGTCGGCGTCATGGACATGGTGCGCTTTCACAAGTTCACCATCGGTCATGCGTGGGTGAGCGAATACGGCAGCGCCGACGATCAGGAGATGTTGCCGACGTTGCTGAGCTATTCGCCGCTGCATAATCTGAAAGCGGGTACGTCCTATCCGCCGATGCTGATCACCACCGCCGACCACGACGATCGCGTGGTGCCCGCCCACTCCTTCAAGTTCGCCGCCGCCATGCAGGCCGCCCAGTCCGGGCCGGCGCCGGTCTTGATTCGCATCGACGTCAAAGCCGGCCACGGGGCGGGCAAACCGACGTCCAAGGTCATTGAGGAATCGGCCGATCGCTGGTCGTTTCTGATGGCGACCCTCGGGGCTACGCCCATGCCCGCCCTGCAATGAGGTCGGCGGCGTTGAGGCGAGGCTGACGACAAGCGCTCCCGGCCGGGGGCGCTTTCTTTTCGGGTGTGAGTGGATTGATGAGGGGGGCTTGCTCTGGTGCCTGCAAGGTCAGGCGGCAGCGGCTATCATGAACCATGGAGTTCGTGACCGTCGTTTGTCCGTACTGCTTCGAATCCGTCGAGATGGAACTCGACCCAGAGACCGTGGGGGAGTTGGTCCACGACTGCGGCGTCTGCTGCAATCCGTGGCGGGTCCGAGTGCGTCGTCGTCGGGATGGGCGTCCGGTCGTCGACGTGGAGCGCTTGCAGGATTGA
>CAJBHN010000754.1 GCA_903952805.1 uncultured Myxococcales bacterium
GCTGCTTTTTGCCATGTTTTTGTAGGGAATTTAAGAGTTATCTAAATTAGACTTTTATTTAGTTCGAATCGGTAGATTTGGGGTGTCCCCAAGCCGCGCCTGTCAACGGTCGTCCTGCTTTTAGTTGTCGTTGTTATGTGGTTATGTTTTACTGCCGCTGGCATTTCAGCTGGAAACCGGTTGGCGATGGCGCTCTCCGGCGGTTTTCGGAGTAAAGGGTAGTCGAGGTCATCGCTCAGTTTGAGGACGGGGATTCACTGGAATCTAATGCCGAACCCATGCTCGGCCGCAGGGCCTCCAGATTGGCGAGATTCAATTCTTGCATGGCCTGGACAAAATTCATGGCCGCAAGCTTTTGTGCACGTCTGAGTAAAAACGGCACCGGGCTACCAGGTTCAATCCGGTGATAATAATCACAGACCCCATCAAGCGCACGAATGACATCGTGGCGCGAACGGATTGCCCCCGTAAGAGTGATCGTTGTCTCTACCATGGATGCGGTAACAGTTTCAGCTGCGGAGGCCTCCGACACCGGCCCGGACGGACCTGCGCGCAAATGCGGGGCGATGACCGCGCGCAATTCCCTCAATGTTCCCTGCAAAACCTCAAAGCTGATCGACTCGCTGGCGCCCAGTGTAGACGTCAGGAATTCGTCAATTGCCCTCACCGCGTCGATCGCACCCTCCAGTACTTCATGAGTGGCGAGCAACTGTTCTGCCCCGGCAGAACGTAAAGCTGACGTGATCTGGGCCTCGTCCGACCCGCCACTCGCGCCCTCCCCGCCAGCTTCGGCCTTCTTCCGCGCTGCCACCACATGGGCGTAAGTAATCGCCGCCCCCCCCTTGGGCTGAGCCAAGGGAGCGTCCATGAGGTAGTCCAGAAATGTCATCCAGCCGGAGACTGAGCCACGCGGCGCCGTGAGCGCGCGCAAGATATTCAGTCGTTGGGTCGGATCGTTGTCATCCTCGGGATCGAGCAAGGGATAAATTGGGGTCCAATAGTTCTCCAGCAACCCACGAATAAGCAAAAGACCGTCTCGGAAGCCGGGCAACCCGTCGAGCTTCAACCAGCAACAGCCGACGACAACCGCCACCCGGAGATGCTTGGTTTGGCCCGATAGCGCCTCGGCTTGTTTCGTCAGTAGCCGCCATTCAGGCGGCTCCGCCGGCCTCACAATATTACCAATTTCGACCTCGGGCTTACCCTGCAAGGTGTTTTCTAACTCGTCGAATCGAGGGTCGTAGGAAAGGTCGGGTCCGCAGGGTTGCGTTTCTGAGACCGGCTGGAGATAGCTTGCAACGCGTTCGCTCATGGCAGGAGAACCGGGTTCGGTAATCGAAATGTCTTATGGGAGAAAAAGCCGAGCGCGGCAGGGGCGATCCAACTGAAAAGTGGATCGGCGCTCTTGAACAGGCTGGCGCAGGTTGAGCCATAGACACTTTCGCACCGGGGCATGATTCATAAATGTAGGAGACAACGAATGATACAATTTATTGCCCAGAAGCCTTCTCGGCACGGACCGGAGTACCGGCGGTTTTGGTAGCGGGCGCCGTCTTCAGGACTTCATCGACATTCTGGCGCAAGGCACGGGACGACAGCCCGGGGATACGGATAGGCTTGAGGAGGGTGCTCTTCGAAATTTCCGCCTCTTTTTCCGTCAAACCGAGATATCCAATCTGCTGAAAGAGATCCCCCAGTTTGCGGATAAGACCAAGCGCTGCGATGTTCTTCGGCTCACTAGTTCCGTTCTCCAAATGGTTACGGAACCCGGCCGGATCGACCGACGCATTGGTGTCCAAGTATTGACGATATGCGTCGCCTAGGATCTGTTCCACTTCGGCCAAGCGCGAGGCCTTGGAGCCGTCCGGAGCGACCGTTGTAAAGATTTCATTGTAGGTCTTAAGTGCGCCGCGTACCGCGGACTCCGACAGACGGATGTCGACCACTTCAAATTGGTCAGAAGCAGCATCTTGGTCGAAAACCAACTGCTCATAGACCGCGGATTTGGCATACCGGCGTGCGCTCGTTTCGGTTGGGGTGGCCGACCGGGTATAAATCCCGAGCAACACCATTTGCTCTCTGAGCGAAAGCGGGATGGAAGCCTCTTGAGGAACACTCGCCTGCTGCGTTGGCACGCCGCTGGCGAGAAACGTCGTAATGTCCGACCTGGAGATCGCGGGCAGCTCTTTTTCGGTTGGCACGTCATACCGTGCGGCAGCCACACGAAGAACCTGAGTCTGGATGCGAGTTCCGCCTGTCCCGTCGGGCTCCATCTTGGTTGTGTCAATAATAGCACGGGAAATGCTCCCGGTAAAGTCGCCCGTAGGATTCGCATCCTTGGTGCCGACCACAATTACCTGGGTTGCCCGGGTACGGGAACTAATATCAGCGTTAACTTTAGCCCCGCTAAAGACGACGGAAGAAGCCAGATACCGATCCCCCTGCAAAGTCACAACGCCCGGCTTGGTCTTACCTGCGGCAATGTCGATGCGGTCTGAAGCATATACGTCACCCAGCGTCACGTCTTGGGCGCCTGTGATCCTAAAAGAACCTTCGGAAACGGTGACGCCTTCATAAGCACCGAAAGTGACGTTTCCGCCGTTGGCGTTGATTTCGAAGTTGTCAGAAGTGCCTTTGTCGAGCTGGACGATGACCGATGCAC
>CAJBHN010000755.1 GCA_903952805.1 uncultured Myxococcales bacterium
CCTGATGCTTCTTCGGTTGGCGCCGACGAAGGCCCGATGCTTCTTCGGCTGGCGCCGACGAAGGCCCGATGCTTCTTTGGCTGGCGCCGACGAAGGCCCGACCGAGGGTTGCGCTTGTCGACGAGGTCAGCGCCCATTATGCAGGGAGTATGAGTTCGTCTGCCCGCCACTTCGACGTCATCATCATTGGTTCTGGCCCCGGCGGCGAAGGTGCGGCGATGCGCTGCGCCAAGGCCGGTCGCAAGGTCTGCGTCGTCGAGAAGTACACGATGGTCGGCGGCGGCTGCACCCATTGGGGGACGATCCCGTCCAAGGCATTGCGCCACTCGATCCAGGAGATGGTCAAGCACGCCCACTCACCGTGGTTTCAGGCCAGCGCCATTCGTGAACAGCCGAGCTTCAAAGATTTGATTCGCTCAGCGTCGTCGGTGGTGCAGCGACAATCGCGAATGCGCAGCACGTTTTACGAGCGCAATGACGTGGAGATCATTGAGGGCCAGGCCCGCTTCATCGACCCGCACACCATTGAGGTCATCCAGGCCCGCGGGGCCCGCGAGCTGCTGACGGCGACGGACTTCGTCATCGCCACCGGCTCGCGCCCCTACCGTCCGTCGGACGTCGACTTCACCCACCCCCGCATCTACGACTCCGACACGATTCTGCGCATGCAGGAGACGCCGCATTCGATCACGATCTACGGCGCCGGTGTCATCGGCTGCGAGTACGCGTCGATGTTTCGTGGCCTTGGTACCAAGGTGAACCTGGTCAACACGCGCGAGAAGCTCTTGAGCTTCCTCGACGAAGAGATCATCGACGCCCTGTCCTACCACCTGCGCGATCAAGGTGTGCTCATCCGTCACGACGAGGAAGCCCTCAGGGTCGAGCCGATGACCGACGGCGTGGTGTTGCATCTGAAGAGCGGCAAGAAGCTCAAGACGGATGCGTTGCTGTGGGCCAACGGGCGCAGCGGCAACAGCCAGGACCTTGGGTTGGAGGCCCTCGGCATCCAGCCCAATGAGCGGGGTTCGATCGTCATCAATCATGCCTATCGGACGGCCCTGCCCCACATCTATGCCGTGGGCGACGTCGTGGGATGGCCAGCGTTGGCGTCGGCGGCCTACGACCAGGGGCGTTTCGCGGCGGGCCACATCGTCGAGGGGCACAGCGAAGAAGAACTCGTCAAGGA
This sequence comes from uncultured Myxococcales bacterium, assembly GCA_903952805.1. Classification (GTDB taxonomy): domain Bacteria; phylum Myxococcota; class UBA727; order UBA727; family VGSZ01; genus VGSZ01. The sequence goes on from CAJBHN010000755.1 coordinate 1,187, forward strand.
CGTGCCGACGGGCATCTACACGACGCCGGAGATCAGCTCCCTGGGGCGCAACGAGCGGGAGCTGACGTCGGCGGGCATCCCGTACGAGGTGGGCCAGGCCCAGTTCAAGAGCCTCGCCCGCGCCCAGATCACCGGGCAGACCGTCGGCATGCTCAAGATCCTGTTTCACCGCGAAACCCTGGAGATCCTCGGCATCCACTGCTTTGGCGACCAGGCTGCGGAGATCATCCACATCGGCCAGGCGGTCATGTCCCAAAAGGGCAAGGGCAACACCTTGAAATACTTTGTGAATACGACTTTCAACTATCCGACGATGGCCGAGGCCTACCGGGTGGCGGCCCTCAACGGGCTCAACCGCGTCTTTTGAACCGGCGACGGCGACGAGCGCACAAGATGTTGCAGACGGGTCGTGCGGGGAGCGACCTCACGCCCGTCAACGCCGCGACGACCTCGAATGTCGTCGCGTGTCGTCGCGTGTCGTGGCGTGTCGTCGAGCATGCCCCCATCTCCCCATCGTCGGCGTGCCGACGCCATCACCCCTGCCGCGCGCCCACTCGATCGACACCCGTCCTCGGCGCCGTTGACAGCGGACCGGACTTTGACCACGGTCACAGCGTCGTCAGGCTCGCTGGCGCCGCTGAAGTTCCTCAGTTCACCGGCAACCCCGGTGGATGTCACGCACCGGGAAACCGGATTGGAGAAGTCCATGGCCAAGCGCATTGCCAACGGCCAACCGGATGGTGTCGGCGAGAGGAAGCGAGCGCAAGGCCGCCGCGTTCGAGATGGCATCGCGTCCGC
>CAJBHN010000756.1 GCA_903952805.1 uncultured Myxococcales bacterium
CACTCTCGCCCTCGCCCTCGCTGTCTTCGCCGTAAACCTCGCCGTCGCCCTTGCCGTCACCGTCGCCGTTGCCGTCGCCGTCGCCGTTGCCGTCGCCGTCCACACTGTCGCCACCGCAACAATCATCCCGGTCCACACGGTGTTTCGCATCTCGCGCACTCCTCGCCTGTTTGGCGAGCTTCTGTGCGGGTGCCGTGCCAGGTGCTCTTATGCGGGGATGCCCGAACAGTCTGGTGCCTCGACCCGCTGACGACCATGGAGCGCTCAGAGGCCCTACTCGTCGTCCGGTGGCTCACCGGTGGTTGGCGCCGCGGGCTTGGTCGGCTTGCCGGTCACGGGAGCCCCCGTCGCCGGGTCGATCTTCGGGATCGGTGGCACCACGCCGGCCTCCTCAAATGGCACGCGGGGCTGCACGGGCATCTTGCGGCGCACCACCTCGTTGATGGCATCTTGCGGCGCCTTGACGGCCTGGGCCTTGCCGATGTCTGTCAGCGACGACGACAGCTTGACCGTGAGCTTGGCGGGAGCCTTGCCATCGCCGACCAGCAGGGCACCGCTGAACTCGACCTTGAGGGGGACGCCGGTGGCTTCGTCGACGACGATGACGCCGCTGCCGCCGATGGGCTGGGCCCGTTTGGCCCATTGCGAGACCCGCCCGGCGATGCGCTCGCGACGGGTGCGTTCTTCTTCGTCGGCGTCCACTTTGGTGTCGGGGCCGCCGTCGACGCCGGGGATGATGGTGGGCGGGGGCGCTGCGTCGGTCACGGCATTGCCTTCGGCGCGGGCCTTGGCACTGAGGTCTGGCAGCTTCATCGTGTAGCCGACCGCGGGGCGGCCGCCGACGGTGGTGGCGCCGGTTCTCTCGACCACGAGGGCGTGGGCGACCAGGTCGTAAAACGAAGCCCACACGGCCATGGCGTCGGTGCGATAGGTGTTGCGTTCGCCGGCGGGGTCGCGGCTGACGCGCCATTTGCCGTTGCCGTTTTTCAAGAAGAAGATGTCGTTGACGTAGGCCAACTTCTGCTCGCTGCCATCGCCGGTGGTGACCTCGATGGCGAAGTCGCCGCTGTCGGCCTGTAAGACCGTGGTCTGCTCCGATGATTTGAGGGCCGGCGCGCTGTCGTCGTCACGACCAAAAGACAACTCGCCCTTGGATGCGTAGGCGAAGCTGCCCAGTCTGGCTGCGATCTCGCTGCCATCCATGTGCACGACCCGCGACATCTGCTCGCGCGTCGTCAGCGTGTCGACGTCGATGGCCTCGGTGGCCCTGGCGCTTGAGGTCTCTTTGGGCTGGGGCCTGGTCAACCGCTCCTTGGCGGCGATGTTCTCGGACCGCTGGCACGTGCAGGCGGGCCACAACAGCAGAGCAAGCAAGAGGGGGAGGCAGGACCGGAGGCGCATGCAGAGTCGATAACGGCTGCGCGGCCCCGTGTCACGACGGGTCGGGACGTGGGGGCGGCGGGAGCGCTCGACAGCCACCGGGGGCGAAGGGGCGCGCGTGCCCGTCCGTGCTATCGACGGCTTGCCGGGAGGCACACATGACAGCGACTGAAACAGGGCAGCGGCATCGGCTCGTGGTCATCGGTGGCGGCTTTGCCGGCGTCGATCTGTGCTTGGGGCTCAAGAATATCGCCGTTGACGTGACGTTGGTGGATCGGCGCAACTTCCACCTGTTTCAACCGCTGCTGTACCAGGTGGCCACCGGCGGTCTGTCCCCCGGCGACATCACCGCGCCGCTGCGTACGGTGGTCAAGCACTGCAAGAACATCCGCACGGTGTTGGGCGACGTGACCGACATCGACGTCGCAGGCCGTCGGGTCATCCTGGCCGGCCAGGACCCCTTGCCCTACGACACCGTCGTCGTCGCCGCCGGCGTGGGCCAGAGCTATTTCGGCAATGACGCCTGGGCCGAATTCGCGCCCGGGCTCAAGAGCATCGAAGACGCCACCCAGATCCGCGCCCGGGTGCTGCACGCCTTCGAGCAGGCCGAGCTGGCGAAAGACCCCCTCGAGCGCGATGCCTGGTTGCGCTTTGTCGTCGTCGGCGGTGGTCCCACCGGCGTCGAGATGGCCGGTGCGCTGGGTGAGTTGGCCGCCCACACCATGGCGGGCGAATTTCGCGCCATCGACTCCAAGGACGCCCGTATCCTGCTGGTCGAGGGAGCCCCTCGCATCCTCAGCATGTACGTGCCGCGCATGTCCGCCCACGCCGTCACGGCCTTGAACGACGTCGGGGTTGCGGTGCTGCTCAATACCAAGGTCACCGGCATCGACGTCGATGGCGTCGACATCGAGAGTGCCCAGGGCAAGGAGCGACTGCGGGCCAAGACCGTCCTGTGGGCCGCCGGCATCAAGGCCTCGCCGCTGGCCAAGGTGTTGGCCGACCACACCGGCGCCACCCAAGACCGCTCGGGCCGCGTCATCGTTGAACCCGACCTGACGGTGCCCGGCCATCCCGAGATCCTCGTGCTTGGCGACCTGGCCCACTACGCGCACACGTCCGACCAGCAGCCCCTTCCCGGCGTCGCGCCCGTGGCCATGCAGATGGGCAAGCACGCGGCCTCGGTGATTGCGCGTCGGGTCATGCAGCCGCACGCGGTCGGGTTTGGACCCACGTTTCACTACGTCGACAAGGGCACGATGGCCGTCATCGGCCGCAACCAGGCCGTCGCCCGCATCGGCTTTGGCCTCGACGTCAGCTTCGGCGGCTTCTTTGCCTGGTGCGCCTGGCTTTTCATCCACGTCGCGTTCCTGGTCGGCTTTGAGAACCGGGCCCTCGTGTTGATGCAATGGGCCAACCACTACCTGACCCGCCACCGGGGGGCCCGGCTCATCACTGACGTCAGCGGCGCGACCAGGCCTTGAGGACCTGACCCCTCGACGACGGCGCCATTTTCCGCCACCTCCCGGCCGTGGACCCTCGCGGCGTCGTCATCTTCGCCATCACCTACGTGCTCATCTCGGCCCGCCGGCTGGGGTGGCTGGGTTTTGACCGTCCCGCCGGGGCGTTGGCGGGGGCCGTCGCGTGCGTCGTCGTCGGCGTGCTGACACCGCGCGCGGCCGTCGACGCCGTCGACACCGACACCCTGCTGCTGCTGTTTGGTATGATGGGTCTTGGGGCCTTCTTGGCCATCGACGGCTTTTTCGACCACGTCGCCATCGTCGCCATCCGCGTCGCCGGGACGCCGGGCCGGTTGTTGGGCATGGTCGTGTGGGGCGCGGGCATCTTGTCGGCCCTCATCACCAACGACGCCGTCTGTGTGCTTGGGGCGCCGCTGGTGGTCGGGATCGTCCAGCGCCATCGCCTGCCGGCGTTGCCGTTCCTGCTGGCGTTGGCCACGGGCGCCAACACGGGCAGCGTCGCGACCCTGGTGGGCAATCCCCAAAACATGCTGTGCGCGTCGCTGGGCGGCCTCGCCTATCGCGACCATCTGCTGTTGGTGGGGCCGGTCGCCGTCGTCGCCTTGCTCATCAACCACCGCTGGTGCGCTGGTCGTTTCGGCGGGTATTGGCCGCAGCGACGTTCGCCGACGCCGCCCCACCGCCGCTGCCGCCGCCGTCGCCGCCGTCGCCCCAGGCTGGTTCAGCCATCCGGGCCCGCATCTCCCTGGTCGTCATCGCCGGCACCGCCGTGGCCGCCATCCTGGGCGCCCACCTGGCCTGGACAGCGGTGACTGGCCTCGTGGTGCTGATGCTCGTGCACCGCCGTGACAGCCGGCAGATTTGGGCCCGCATCGACTGGACGGTGCTGCTCTTTTTCGCCGGCCTGTTCATCGTCGTTGAGGGCTTCGTTGACAGCGGCGCTCCTGCGGCCTTTTTTGCGCGCTTTCCGCTGGTGGCCGCCGGTGACACCGCGGTCGCTGCCGATGCGGGTTCCTGGGGCAGCTGGCTTCGCCTGGGAGCCATTTTCCTGGTGGGGGCGAACCTGGTGTCGAACGTGCCGTTCATCCTGGTGATTGAGCAGCAACTCCACAGCCTGCCCGACCCCCGCCTGGCGTGGGAGCTGTTGGCGGTGGTGTCGACGTTCGCGGGCAATCTGACGCTGCTCGGCAGCGTCGCCAACCTCATTGTCGCCGAGGCCGGCCGCGACGTCGGCGGCATGGGCTTTGTCGACTACGCACGCGTCGGCGTGCCGCTGGCGCTCATCACCAGCGCGGTGGGCGTGGGGTGGCTCGCGCTCCTTGGCTGAGCCCACTCGCGCTGCGTCCGTCGGGTCAGCTCGACGTCACGTTGGGTGCGAAGGCCACCACATAGACGAGGCTCAGCCGCAGCCGTCCCCGCCCCGCCAGCGCCATGCCCCAGCGCAGGAAGCCGTCGTCGTCGAGCGTCGGCGCTCCCGAGGTCTTGTCTGCCACCAGCGTCACCTTCACATGCTCGATTTCGCTGACCGGCAGCCTCTCAACAATGTCGAGCGCCTTGTCGTCGGGGCCGAGGTTCGACAGGTAGAGGTTCACCGTGACGGTGCGGCGACGCCACTGATCAATCTCGTCGACGACCTCCCGACTTTCGACGGTGCGCTTGACACGGACGTCGTCGTCGGGGCCAAAGCCCAGCGCGAGCTGCTCGCCGGGGGCGATGAACAGCGTCCGGGTGCTGCCCACGGGGCCGCTATCGCGCAACAAGTCCACCGGGCCCGCCAACATCGGATGCGTGCCGCCATGAGCACAAGTGGCCTTGAGGATGGCCTTCTCGTCGGCCTCGGCCATCACCAGCAACGACGTCACCGCTGGCGCCTGAAACGATGACAAGGGCACAAATGACGTCCGTCCCGTCGACGGCACCGACACGGGATGGGCCGCCTTCAGGTGCTGGATGTCGCCGCCGTCGTCGACACCGGGCAGGTCCACCGCTGTACTCGCCGCTGCCCCGCCACCGCCAGGCACGCCGCCCCGCCCGAGGCCGGCCCGGCTGACGGCGACTTCACGGGCTTGCACCACCACTCGATTGTCCCTCTTCTGCACGTTGAGGACGTCGTCATGCAGCAGGGGCGGCTCATGTCCCAATGAAGAACGCGCGGTCGAAAATGACAAGTTGACGTCGACCCAGTCTTCGCCGGTGTTCTGCCAGACCGCCGCCCTCGACGCGATGGTGAGGATCTGGCCGCTGAGCGTGGCCTCGTGGGTTGGGCGCCAGATGGCATTGGGCACGGTGTATTCAAGGATGAGGTCGACGCTGCCGTTTTCGTCTGCGCTGAGGTCGACTTCGACGAGGCCCAGCACGCGGGTGTCGGGACGATCGATGCGTCGACGCTCCTCGACGACAAAGTTGACGGCGTCGCTCAGGGTCCGCATCTCGTGGCGCGTGTTCTGGGCGCTGCCCAACAGCGCCCGCGACTTCGCCGACAGCGTCTCAAACGTGTGCTTCCACGCCGTCGCGTCGCCGATGGACCAGGCGGCGTCCTGGGGGACCTCCGCCAGGGCCTTCTCCATCATCTCGGCCACCACCGAGGCCCGATGTTGCACGCGTTCGGCGTCGTCGCGCAGCTCGTCGTGGCGGCGACTCAGCTCGGCGAGCTTTTCCTCCAGGATGCGGGCGGCCTCGGGTTGCTCGCTGTGCAGCACCCGGGCGACCCGGCGGGCGCGGGCGTCGTCGACGCGGACGACGGTGTCACCGCCGTTGCTGGTGGTGACCCGCAAGCTGACATCCTGCAGCGTCGGCGCCACATCCCACAAGACCAGGCGATTGCGGCCCGCCACGACGTCAACGCGTCCTCGGCGGGTGACCTGGGCGCGGTCCTCCAGCAGGGTCGCGCTGACGACGGGGGCGGCGATGCGCGTTCGGCTTTCATCGACGGCCGGATGGTGGGTGACAAGGCCGCTGGCGGCGGCGGTGGTCGACGAGGTCATGGTGGTGGTGCTGGTCATCGGATTCACCGTTCGCGGCGGTTGCCGCCCTGGACTTCAGCGTTCGAGAACAATCGGAGCACGTAGCGGGCGGTGAGGGCCTGGCTGGCGCCAGCGTCAACGGACACGCGCCAGCGTCGACCGCCGTCGATGACCTCGCCCCGTTCTTCCTGGTCGTAGGCATCCCAGGCGGGCTTGACCTCCCGCTCCGACACTTGCACCTCGGCGCCGGCCGACGCCGTCGGCACCCGCTCGCGGACTTCGATGTCGATGGTGCGTCCCAGGTGGTTGACGATGTTCACGTCGATGTCGTGGACCATTTCCACCATGGCGACGACGCCTTCACCTTCGCGCACTTCCTTGAAGCGGGCGTTGCGTGCCACCTTGATCGCTTGCTCGACGCCAAGACCAAGGGTGAGCTCGCCCCTCGCCACCACCGTCGGCAGCTGGGTGGTCAGCACGTATTCGCCACCGACGGAGATCTCGGCGGGACCCGCCAACATCGGCGCCCCCAGCGCGTTTTGGATCACCGCGACGCGGTACACGGCGAGTTCCTCGCGGGGCACCGTCACGTAGCGCACCGACGCTTCGCATTGTCGATCGCCCAGCGGCACCGAGTGCCAGCCGCCGTCAGCGACGACGTCGACGACGCCATCGGCCTCGTAGGCAAAGTCGAAATTCGACGATATATCTTCGAGGTTGAGGCACAGCGGCGGCACAGCGCCGCCAGCGTTCATGGCCTCATGTTCGGCGCTGTTGGCGAGCTGGGCCACGTCAAAGGGCAGCGGGCGCCCGAAGCGCTCGGCGCTCTCGCGGTACAATCGGCGGGTATCGGTGGGCACCAGGCGACCTCGAGCGTGGTCGTCGGGGCCCGGCAAGCGCAGCAGCGGAAAGACGATGGCGTCGACGACCTCGTCGAGGCCGGCAGCGCCTGGGCCGCCCCTGGCCAGCGCCGACTTCGCCGGCATCGCCGCCGACATTGCCGACGGCCTCTCTGAACGCATCGCCGGGGGCGCGGGGGCCGGCGGCGCCATGGCTCGACGAGGGGATGGCGCACTGATCGATTGCTCCTTGACGACGTCGATCATCATTTCGCCGTCGGACAACGAGTCGTCGTCGAAGCTGACCTGCCTGGCGCTGGCGGCGAGCTCCTCTCGATCGATGGACATGGTCTTGGATTTCTTGGCGGCGCGGCTGCTGCTTTCACCAAACGATGCCGTCGACTGCAACGACGGCGCCTGCAGGCGGGGCAGCGACCACGTCGCCGGAGGGGGCACCAACGACAGCGCCCGCTGTCGGTCGCGGTCGTGATCAGCAAACAGCGCCGTCCCGCCCTTGGGAGGTGGGCGAAACCCCACCTTCATCGGCGGCGGTTGGGCCTTGCCGATACGCACCGACGACAACTCGGGCAGCTCGCCGTAGCGCAGCGGCGTCGCCGTCGACAGCTTCAGGCGCACGCCGGTCCAGTCCTCACCGGTACGCTGGGCGATGTGGGCGCGCTGGTGGATGACGGCGCTGCTGCCGTCCCTGGCGAGCTTGACGTGATAGGCGGGAGCCCAGCGGGCTCCAGGCACGATGTAGCGGACCTCAACGACGACCCGGGTGGGGTGGCCCTCGGTCAACAGGGGGACAATGATCGATTTGGAGACATCCTCGCGCTTGACCTCGGCGGCCGTCGACGCGGCACGCACCCGCTCGACGAGTGCTGCATGCTGCAGGCTCAACTCGCGAACCTGATGCTGCAGGCGCCGTCGCTCCAGGCGTCTGCCTTCGGCGGCGTCGTCGACAAAGGTCTCCAGCGCCAGTCGCATCGCCAGCGGCGCCGGCGGCGGCGCGCGGCCGTCCTCGGCGTCGGGGCGGTCGGGGACGGGAATTCCCGTCAGCAGGCCCAGCTCGTTGTCGATGAGGCGCATCAGCTCGTCGAGTTCGCCGATATGCTTGGCGACCTCGTCAATCTCCCGTTGCGCCGGGGCTGTTTCGGGCGGCAGGCCAGGCCGGACGTGGATCCCCACCTGGACACCAGTGGCCATCACTCTGGCCGTCGTCGGCAGGACGTCGAGGACGGCCACCCGCACGGTGGGGTCGGTCAGGCTCATCGGCAAACCCGCCAGCTCGATCAGGGGCGGGACGCCGTCATCGAGCACCGCCCCCTCCAACACGGCCCGCCGCACGACGGTCGCGCCGCGGCGAAAGACCTGGACCGACTCGATCGTCGACGAAACAACCACGGGCTTGCTCATGAAACCTCCAGCGTGGCGAGGGTCGTTCAGGTGCCGGTCCAGAGGCAAGGTGTGTCTCGTGAGGCCCGGCACGGCGGGACACCACTATTCATTGATGGCTTGCCCCGTTGCCTTCGCCACAAGGTGCGCCGCGCGGCGTGCTCGGGGCAAGACCACCATCCGCGCCGAGCGCGGCTCGAACCGGCTCGAACCGGCTCGATCCGGTTGGTCATGGGCTTGGTCCCAGCGCCGCTGGGTATGCAAGCGGGAGAGATGGACTCCCAACGGAGGCAGAGGATTCAGCGTCGTTGCCCCACCCGCCTTCCTCCCCAGCATTCGGAAAAAACGGGCAGGGGATGAAAGACCAGGCCGGAGACGCCGGAGACGACGTCGTTCCCCAGCGCTGCCGGTCACCTTCGCGCAGCGAGCAGCGACCCAGGAGGAGGCGCTGCTTGCTGCAGTCCAAGGCTCACCAGCCGTAGTTGGGCTTGCGATCGAAGTGGTGCTCGCCCTCGACGGTGCGGATGGTGCCGGACTTGGAGCGCATCACGATGGAGTGGGTGTGCGCACCGCCCTTGAAGAAGCGAACCCCCTTCATGAGGTCGCCGGTGGTGACGCCGGTGGCGGCAAACATCACGTCGCCCTTGGCGAGTTCGTTGAGGGCCCACTTTTTGTCGAGATCGGTGATGCCCATTTTCTTGGCCCGATCTCGTTCCCCGTCGTTCTTGTAGATGAGGCGACCCTGAAAATCGCCCCCCAGGCAGCGCAGCGCCGCGGCCGACAGCACACCCTCGGGAGCGCCACCACTGCCGAGCAGGCAGTCGATGCCCGTACCATCGATGCATGCTGACACCGCCGCCGAGACGTCGCCGTCAGAGATCAGCTTCACGCGGGCGCCGGCTTTGCGGACTTCGGCAATGAGCTTGTGATGGCGTTCGCGGTCGAGGATCACGACGGTGAGGTCTTCGAGGTACACGCCCTTGGCATTGGCGATGGCCTTGAGGTTTTCGGTGGGGCTCTTGTCGAGGTCGATGACGCCCTTGGCCGATGGACCGACGGCGATCTTGTCCATGTAGCAGTCGGGGGCATGCAGCAGGTTGCCCTTCTCGGCCATGGCGACGACGGCCATCGCGTTGGGCAAGCCGAGCGCACACAGGTTGGTGCCCTCCAGGGGATCGACGGCGATGTCGACTTCGGGGTCGTGCTCACTGCCACCACCGACTTGCTCACCAATGAAGAGCATCGGCGCCTCATCGCGTTCGCCTTCGCCGATGACGACGGTGCCTCGCACGAGCACACCGTCAAACGCGCGGCGCATGGCGACCACGGCGGCTTCGTCGGCACCGTTGCGATCGCCACGGCCCATCAGACGGGCGCAGGCCAGGGCGGCGGCTTCGGTGACACGAACGACCTCAAGGGCCAGGTTGCGATCCAGGGTGGCGCGGCTGTCAGACATCGGTTTCCCTCTTGCTCTGGTATGGCGTCTTCGAACGTGACGCGATCGGAGACGGCGAACGCCGCCAGCGTCGGTCACTGTCCAACTTCGCGCAACGTCTCCAAAGGGGTCAGTTCGCGCACAGCGACAGGCAGCCGCACCGGTCGTCCCTCGCGATTGACACAGGCGTGGCGGGTGGTCCCCGACGCCAGCACCACGTCGCCGCGCAGGATTCGATAGGCGAACGCGACGGTGGTACGCCTGACTTCGGTCAGGGTCGTCTCAATGGTGACGAGGTCGTCAAAGCGGGCTGGCTGCCCATAGCGTACGGCGGCGTCGACGACGGGCAGAAAGAAACCCTCACGTTCGAGCGCGCCATAGTCAAAGGCGCTTTCGCGCAGGAATTCGCAGCGGCCCCGCTCAAAAAACGCCAGGTAGTTGGCGTAGTAAACGACACCCATCTGATCGGTGTCGCCATAAATGACGCGGTAGGTGCAGCTGACCGGTCGCGTCACGTCAAAAAACGTACTTGATGACCGGCGCGAACGAAATGCCAGGCACGATGACCATGTCGCCAGCCGAGGCCGGGATGAAGGCGACCATGACGTTGCCGTCGATGCCAACGAACACATCGGGCAGCAATGTGGCGTAGCGGACGCCGACGCCAAAGCCGGCATTGCCGCCAATGGTGGGCTCGCCCGGGAAGGGCTCGGGGCTCATGAACGACGCGCCGCCCATCAGTTTCCCCATGATGGCCAGGCGCTCCAAGACATAAAAGCTGCCGACGACGGCCAGGTTGATGGTGGTCAGACCGTAGTCACGGGGGTTTTCGATGCTGTCGCCATACACGGCCGCATTGGCGACGAAGCCGGTGCCAAAGCTGACCTGCAAACCGAGGTATTGGCTGATGTCGTAGCCGACCGACAACCCGATGTAGGGCTGCAGCTGCGACGTGGGCACCGACTTGCAGGGCTTGCCGCCGCCGGCCGAGCCGTCGTCGCACAGGTCGCCGATGGTGGAGCCGGTGGGAGAACCGGCCGACTTGCCGAGCACGAAGAACCCGCCCAGATCACTCTGGGTGTAGATGCCCTGCTTGAAGACGAATCCTGTGGCGCCGCCGACTGATTCCCCCAGCACGGTGCCGCCGGCGGTGACTTCTTTGTCGGGCAGCACCGACGAACTCTCGTCGTCACCCGACTTTTCCTTACCGTCGCTGGCGAGCACGTCCTCCTCTGCCGCTGCAGGCGCCTCGGTGGCCTTCGCCGTCTTGGCCGCCAGCAACAGCCCGGTGGGCTGCAGTGTGAGCCTGGGCAAAGCGGAGCCGGACACGTCGCTGGCCCGAACGGTCGCTGCGCCAGTCAGGGTCGCGATCACGGCGAGAGGGATGAAAAAGCGCGTCATGGTGGGCGCTGGTTATCAGGAATACCCGGCGGCGTGAAGTGCTCGATGGCGCGATGTCGGGCTGCGCACTCTGCGCGTTGTGCAGGCTGCCCGGTTTCTGGAACCCGGGGCGCTGGTCGACCGGGAAGCCTGAGCAAAGCGCGTTGCTGGCGCGTCCGCGCCAGCGTGCTGGCCTGTTGACATGGGAATGGACTTGGTGAAA
>CAJBHN010000757.1 GCA_903952805.1 uncultured Myxococcales bacterium
GCTCGTCGCTGAGGCCCAGATCCTGCTGGAAGAGGGGCTTGACGGCCGACGGCACCCAGCGGTCGATGTAGTTCAACAAGTTCATCGCGGTGAGAACGATGACGGCGAAACCGGCACTGCTGCGAAAGCCACCCATGCTTGGACGCTATCTCACAAGTTCAACCACACAGCGCTGGCGTGGCTGACATGCCGGTCCAGGCGACCATGACTGCCGGGTTTGGTGTGCGGAAATATCGCACCTTGAGATCAAGGGGAGCGTCGCAGCTGATGCGGCGCTGAATGGCCGGGCCAGCGGACGCCAACCTGCTAGGCTATGCCTGTTGTCGCTGACCGAGGGGTTCCCCATGTGCACTCGCCGCCTGACTGTTTCGCTCACCGTCCTGGCCGTCGCCACCATGGGTTTGCTTTCGGCGTGTCCCCAGGGTGGTGACGACGGCAGCCCGGCTGAGCCCGACGCCGGCAGCATCCTCATCCAATTCGACGCCGGGCCCTTGCCTGACCCCACCGACGGCGGCAGCCCCGACGCGGGCGCCGCCAACACCGTCGTCTTCGTCACTGGCTTGACGCCACCCAACGGGCCTCTCGCCGGCGGCAACCGCATCATCCTCGAGGGCGACAACTTCGACCCCGGCTGCGTCGTCAGCATCGGCGCGGTCGACGCCAGCCAATGCCTGTTTCTGACCACGCGCAGCATGTCGTGCGCGGTGCCTCCGGGGGAGCGCGCCGGCCCCACCGACGTCACGGCCACCTGTGCTCTCGGCGTGGGCTTCTTTGAGGGCGGCTACACGTATTTCTCACCGGTGCGCCTCGACAGCGTCAGCCCCGCCGCGGGGTCCACCGAGGGGGGCACCGACGTCGTGCTCGTTGGCGAAGCGTTCAGCGACGGCATGTTGGCGTTGATTGGCGACCGCCAGGTCGTGGGCCTCACCATCACCGCCGACGGCACCCGCGCCACCGCGAAGACGCCGCCGGGGCTGCGTCCGGGCCGCACCGATGTCGTCGTCATCGACGCCTTTGGTCGCGCCTCCCTCGGCCTCGGCTTCACCTACACTGGCACGCTCGCGCTCGACAGCGTCAGCCCGGTGGTCGTCGAGGCCGGCCAGCCCCTCGAACTCGCGGGCGCGGGCTTTAGCGACCGCGACGGCTTCGTCACCGTCGCCTCCGTCGGCGAGGTGGGCGCCACCCGCGACAACCTCATCAGCGATCGTCGCCTGCGCGTGACCGTTCCAGCCCTCGCTGCCGGCACCCATGACGTCGAAGTCACCCACGGCAGCCAGACCGCTCGCATCGACGACGCTGTGGTCGTGCTGCCCCCCACCGTCGGGGCCCTCGTCGTCAGCGTCGTGGTGCCCTCGCGCATCGCCAGCAGCGGCGGCGAACCCATCACCGTCGTTGGCGAGGGCTTCGCCGGCGGCGTCGCCAGCGTCACCGTCGGCGGGAGCGCCGCTACTGACGTCGTGGTCGTCGACGACCGCACCCTGCGGGCCACGGCTCCCGCGGGCGCCGTCGGGGTGGCCGATGTCGTCGTCGTCATGACGGACGCCAGCAGCGCGACCCTCGCCGGCGCCGTGACCTTCATCGACCGCCTCGGTGTCACCGGCGTCGCCCCCGCCGCTGCCGACGCCGTCACCGGCGGCACCATCACCGTCAGCGGCACGGGCTTTGTTTCTGGGGTCGTGGTGACCGTTGGCGGCATCGCCTGCCAGGACGTCGTCGTCAGCAGCGCGACCAGCCTCACCTGCACCTTGCCGGCGGGGGCCCCCGGCACCGTCGACGTGCGCGTCACCGGGCCCGATGGTCAAAGCGACCGTGTCGGCGACGCCTTCTTGTTTGAGGCCGCCCCCAAGGTCCTCGGTATCCGCCCCGCCCGTGGCGCCTACTCGGGCGACGTCGTCGTCACCGTCGCCGGCACCGGCTTCAAACGCCTTGAGCGTATCGCCACGCCGACCACGCCGGTGGTGGTCTTCATTGGTGGCGCCCCCTGCGATCCGCGCGAGACCCGCATCCTGTCTGACAACCTCGTCGTGACGCGCTCGCCGCTGACCGACACCGGCGTCCTCGACGTCACCGTCGCCATCGCCAGCATCACCTTTTCGGATCAGGGGGTGCCAAGCATCGTGCTGTCGCCGACCGAACAGGCCACCGCCGCGCGCGTCTACACGGCCTTTGATCCCACCAGCATCCTCGGCGGGACCCGCGGCGGCCCCATCGACGGCGCCTTGTACGTCACCGCTCTCGACGCCGTGTCGGGCTTCCCCATCCCCATTGCCCTTGCCTTCACCGGCACCAACGGCACCCCGACGGCCGCCGACATCACC
>CAJBHN010000758.1 GCA_903952805.1 uncultured Myxococcales bacterium
CAACATCGTCAGAGTCGTCGGGTGGCCTGCACAACTTCCCGCGGTTCATTGAGGACTGGGATGGCGTTTTCTGCCACATCAAGGGCTCCCTCGTCGTCGGTTGGCACGCCGTATTCGCGCAGTGGGCCCGGCACTGTTGCGATGACGTCAGCTACCAACCCCCAAACCGTGATTGGGGCTTCGACCGACACCTCGAGAGCATCCTCAACCAACCTCCCGGCGCGCCGCTGTACGACGTGCAATCCACCCGCCGCTGGAAACGCTGACCCCGACGTGCTGCTTTGACCACCACCCGCTTCAGTGATTACGACCTCGCCGACACCCTGGGCCAGGGCGGCATGGCCTCGGTGTTTCGGGCGACGTATCGGCCCACCGGCGAAGTCGTGGCCCTCAAGCGCATGCTGCCGCACATCGCCGACAACGACGTCTTCGTTGCTCGCTTCGTGCGCGAGGTGGAGCTGTCGTCGAAGCTGACCAATCCCCACGTCGTGCGGGTGCAGGGCTACGGCCAGGACGACGAGGGCAGTTGGTTTCTGGCTCTCGAGTTTTGCGACGGCGGCACGCTGGTGCCCTACTTGAAGCAGGTCCCCAAGGTGCCAGCGCCGCTGGTGGCGCTGATGCTCGACGAGATGCTCGAGGGCCTGCAGGTGGCCCACGAAGCGGGCATCATCCATCGAGACATCAAGCCGCCCAATATCCTGGTCACCAAGGCCGGCGTTATCAAGCTGAGCGACCTCGGCATTGCGCGCTCGGCGGGGGACGAGACGCTGACGGCGACCGGCGAGGTCATTGGCACCCCGGCGTACATGAGCCCCGAGCAGGCCCACGGGCTGAAAGCCCTCGACGGCCGCAGCGACTTGTTTGCCGTCGGCATGCTCGCCTACCGGATGTTGGTGGGCAGCAATCCCTATGCGTCCGACAACGTCGCGACGTCGATCTTGCGGGTGACGACGGGGCCCGATCTGAAGCTCGGCGACGTCATGCAGACCCTGCCGCCCATCCTGGAAGGCGTCATCGACGGCCTCGTCGTCAAAGACCGCGAGGCCCGGCTGTCGTCGGCGCGGGCGGCGCGCGAGCTGCTTGCCCCCCTTTGTGACGGGCTGCACGCGCGCTTTCCGGACCTGATGCGTCGCTTCGTGACCTCGCCAGCGCCGACGGCCCAGGCCATCGCCCGGGCCTGCGCTGCCGACGAGATCGCCGCCGCCCGCGCTTGCGTCGACAGCGCCCCTGCCCGGGCGTTGGTCCATGCTGCTCGCGCCCAGGCCCACGACCCGGGCGACCTCGACGCGGCTTCGCTGCTGGCGAAGCTGGCCACGCTGCATGGCTTCGAATTGCGCGACAGCACCGACGTGCGCATCGGCCAGGCCCGCGCCGAACTCAATCAGAAACCCAACGATCCCGTGTTGGTGCGCAAGCTCGCGAACCTCTTTCGCGGAGCCCAAAACCCCTTGGAGGCCGCCCGCTACCTCAAGCGCTATCTGGGCCTGCGTCCCGACGACACCATGGCCCGCCACCAGTTGGAAGAATTGCTGGGGCCCGACGACGTCGCCGCCCTGACGGGCACCCTGGCCCGCAAACCGGTGGTCCTGAAGACCGGCGACATCATGCGCGGCGTGAAAACGGGTGGCTTTGTCGACAAGGCGGTGTCGGCGACAAGGCCGACATCTGGCGAGCCTGAGCGCAGTCGCGGGTCCGTTGGCGCAGCCACTGGTCCAGGGGGGCCCCGCGCCCCCGGCACGTTTGGCGCCCCCGTCATCGTCACGGGCGGCCCCAGCGATCACATGACCGGCACGGCCAAATTCGTCGTCGTCGCCGCCGTCGTCGCCGTCGTCGGCGCTGGCGTCAGCCTGGTCGGCACGCTCATCAAAAAGGGCAGCGACAACCTCAACCACACGCTCACCAGCGTGGAGCACCAACAGGTGTCGGTGTTGGGCGGTCTGGTCGACGGCACCCAGGCTCCCTTCGTGGAGCGGGCCCAAACAGCGGCGCGCCTGGCCGACTGGCAGAGCGTGATCGAGACGACCAATTTCGGGCTGTCGGCCGACCCTGAACGCGGCTCGCGAACCACGCCGCGCTTGTTGTTGTGGCGATCCGAGGCCTGGGAGAATCTTGGCAACCCGGCCCAGGCCTTGGCAGATGCCCGCCTGGCCAAGGGCCTGGCCGCCGACGGCAGCGCCGAACGCACCGAAGGCGCCGCCCGGGAACAACGGCTGCAGCAGATCGTCCCACCAGCACCCACACCGTCAAACGCTGTGGGTGAGATACCCACCCAGCCATCGCCCCCGTGACGTTGCAACTCTCCACCGGGTGATCGACGCTGGCGTCTTGGTGCCGCGTCCTGCGTCACCATCGAGAGATCGTGGGAGCGTGGCATGCGGACACACAATCGTCGTCGCGTTCGGGGCATGAGCCTGCTGGAAATCATGGTGGTGACCGCGGCGGTGGCCGCCATGGCGGCCATGGCTGGCTCGTCGGTGGCCGATCAGGTTCAACGCACGCGCGCCGTGGAAGCCGCCAAGAACACCCTCCACCCCCACACCATCGCCCGCGACCGCGCCGTCGCCGCCCGCACCTGCACCGAAACCGTCGTCGTGCCCAAGCTGGGTGATGCCTTCTCGCCGCCGCCGGGCTTTCCAGCCTCGGCCCAGCAAGCCGCGCCCCGTGTCGCCGTCATCGAATGGTCGGCATGCGACGTGAGCGCCACCGTCGTCCGCGTCGACTTCTTCGACCTCGACGGCGACGTCACCATCGCGCCGTACAGCAGCATCGATGGCCGCGTCGTCTTTTCCGCCGACGGTGGCCTGACCAGCGACCGTCCGGCGACGGGAGCGAGCGGGGTCGCTTTGCCGATATGCGGCACAGGCAGCGGGAATAACGGGAAAGGAAGGGAAACGTTCGGCACCGACGACTCAGGCGGCTTCAACCGTGGGAGCGGCAGTTCGAGCGGCAGTTCGAGCCAATCGTGCAGGCCACCGCCACCGCTCCCGCCGCCGCCCGCCGACGTCGACTTCACCGCGACCACGTTTTTCGGTGAGAGTGTCGACTACCGCATCTACGCGCGCGTCGGGGCCACCGAGCAGATCTGAGCGGGCCCTCAGCTAGACCAGCAGGTCGACGGTGGCCGGCACGATGCTCCACGTGGCCGGCAACATGCCGGGCTGCTCGCCGTCGAGGTCGATGAAGATGCGGTCGCCGGCGACGTCGGGTTCAGCGCGCACGGTCTGACAACGGCCAATGCGGACGGCGTCGACCAATTTGTGTTTGCCCGCGTACACGCTGAGACCGTGGCGCAGCCAGAAGGCCGGGCCGCCACCGGTGACGAAGACGGCGTCAAAGAGGCCGTCGTCGGGGACGGCGTCGGGGGCGACCCACATGCCGCCACCGAAGTATTGGCCGTTGCACATGGCCCCCAGCGCCAGGTTTTCGGTGGTGGTGGGGCCGTCGTCGATGGTCAGCCGGACGCGTGGAGCCTGGTAGGTCGCCATCGCCTGCGCCGACGCCATCATGAAGCTGAGCTTGGCCCCCAGGCGCTTGCCGGAGCGGTTGGCGATGTCGGCGACGACGCCGCTGAGGCCAAAGCTGGAAATGTTGATGAAGTAGCGGCTGACCGGTTGGCCGTCGGTGCCGGTGCATTCGAGCTTGCCCAGGTCGATGCGACGACGGTTCAGGCGCAAGAGGCGCAAGAGGTCGTCTTGGGGGTTGGTGGTCCAGCCGAAGGTCCGGCGGAAGTCGCCACCGGTGCCCGAGGTGATGCAGCCCAGGGCGGTGTTGCTGGCGATGCGCTGGCCGGCGACGTCGAAGAAGCCGTTGACGACCTCGTTGTTGGTGCCGTCGCCGCCGACGGCCACGACGACCGCGGCGCCGGCGACCACGGCGCTGCGAGCCAGTTCAGTGGCGTGACGGGGGCGCTCGGTGAGGCGGACCTCGAGGTCGAAGCCCTGGCGCTTGAGGCGCTCGGCGATCTCGCGGCGATGGGACTCAAAGCGCCGCAGCGTGGCACCGGCGGCCGAGCGGGGATTGACGACGAAGACGAAGCGGTTGTCGCTCAAGGCAATCCTCCAGGCGGCGGTCAGGCGGGTTGTGGACCACATCCGACGGCGAGGCAACTGCGCGGCCGGCTGCGTCGCGCCGACACGATTCATGCGGCCGAGGCGACGCTGGCAGCAGGCAACGTTTGCAGTCGACCCGGCCGACGGGTTCACGCTAGAAACAGAGCCGTATGACGCACCCATTGAAGCCGCGGTTTGATGCCATCCGTCGGGAACTCGAGCAGAAGTTCCTCGCCAAGGAGGAGATCATCCGGCTGATGCTCATCGCTGCCATTGCCGGCGAACACATGGTCCTCATCGGGCCTCCCGGCACGGCCAAGTCGGCGGTCATTCGCAGTTTCGCCAAACTCATCGACGCCAAATACTTCGAGTATTTGCTGACGCGCTTCTCGGAACCAAACGAACTGTTTGGCCCCGTCGACATCCAGGGCTTTCGCCAGGGCACCTATCGGCGCGTCACGACGGGCATGCTGCCCGAGGCCGAGGTGGTCTTTCTCGACGAGGCCTTCAAGGCCAACTCGGCCATCCTGAATTCACTGCTGACCTTGCTCAACGAGCGCCGATTCAACAACGGCGCCACCGTCGTGCGTGTGCCGCTGATTTCGCTGTTTGCCGCCAGCAACGAAGTGCCGTCGTCAGACAACCTCGACGCCATCTTCGACCGCTTCTTGTTGCGGGTGCACTCCGACAACCTCGACAGCTACCATTTCCATGAATTGATGAACAAAGGCCTCGCCCTCGAGAAGGCCCAGTCCCGCGAGGAGCTGGCCGAGGCGAGTGCCGCGCGCCTGGCCCAACAGCACTTGCAGAATCCGTCGCTGCCGGCGCCGCCGCCGCTGCCGACGCACAAGACGCTGTTGTCGGCCGCCGACCTGCACACCTGCCGCCGGGCCTTGCTCGACAAAGTGGAGTTCCCCGAGGAGTTCCTGGCGACGTACAAGGGCCTGTGCTTTCAACTGCGTGGCGAGGGCATTTCGCTGTCTGACCGTCGCGTGGTGCGCTTGCTCAAGTTGTTCGCCGCCAGCGCCTTCCTCGACGGCCGCAGCCGCGTCCACGACGGCGACCTCTTCATCCTGCGCCACACGTGGAACAACCTCGACCAGCGCGAGATCCTTGACGACGTCGTCGAGCCCATCATCGCCCAGTTCTACGCCGAACACCCCGACGACCGCCCCAACCAGGTGGCGGCCGACATCGACCGCCTCGTCAGCGAGTTGAACCTGGTGCATCGCACCCTGACCCAGGGGGGCGAGCTGTCCGACATCCAGCTCTTCACCCAGCTGCGCAATCTCAACGACCTGCGGGC
>CAJBHN010000759.1 GCA_903952805.1 uncultured Myxococcales bacterium
CCTGACGCCGCTGAAGCCGCTGGTGACGCCGGTCACGTCGCCGCCGACCGAGGAGAAACGGGCGTCCCGGCGGGTGACCTTTCGAGTCAAGCCCTGGGCCGATATCGTCGTCGACGGCCAGGTCGTGGCCAAGAGCACCATGGCCTGGGAAGCGGAACTTGCTGAGGGACCCCATCGGGTGCTCTTTGTGAATCCCCGGGCCAAGGAGCACGAGGTGCGCTTCACGGTGACCAGCGACGGTCCGCCGCCCCTGATCACGGCTCGACTTGAGCCCCGCCCCGCGCTGCTGGTGGTGCGGGCCAGCGTGGCTGACGCCTTCGTCGACGTCGCGGGCGTCGGCAAGGCCGCCTCCGATACGCTGTCTCGCCCCCTGGTGGTGGCGCTGGACGATCAATCCACATCGGAGCGCGAGGTCTTTGTCTACAAACAGGGCTTCTTGGCCTATCGCAAACGCCATACGTTCATCGCTGGCGAAACCCTCCAGCTTGACGTCGTGCTAGAACCCGAATCTGGTGAAGCAGTTCCGCCTGCCCCTGCTCGGTAAACGACAGCCCTGGCTGGCGTTGGCGTCGGTGTTGTCGTCCCTGCTCGCGCTGTCGTCGCTGGCGCAGGGGCCGGCGCCGCCGCCGACGACGACGCCGCCGACGACGACCGAGGCGCCGGCATCGCCGGAGCAACGCTTCGCGCGGGGCAAGCGCAGCTTCGAGTATCGCGATTGCCCCGCCACCATCGCGCTGCTGGATGAGTTGGCGATCCCCGGGCAGCTCGACGATGAAGCCCAGCAGCTCGACGTTCACCGCATGTTGGGCGTCTGCTACGCGCTGGGTGAGCAGCGACGAGAGGCCAGTCGGGAATTCTCCAGCTTGTTGTCGCTTGACCCAGACCACCAGCTTGATCCCTTTGAGGTGCCGCCGCCGGTGATGGAGCTGTTTGAGTCCCAAAAGGTCCTCATGAAGACCCGACTCGATGAGCTGCGCCGAGCGCGAGAGCGGCAGAAGGATGACTTCGAAGACGGCGGCGTCCTCGTCGAACGCATCACCACCGTGCGGGAAACGCCGGTCGCAGCAGCGTTTTTGCCTTTTGGCCTCGCGCAAGTGGCCAATGGCGACGTCGTCAAGGGCTCCGTCATTGGCTCGGTGCAAGGGGTTGGCTTGCTGGTCAACGTCATCGGCTATTGGGGTTCGCGCCTGGTCCAGGAGCAGGGCCTGCCCGACGGCTACACCAGCGAAGAAGTGGCGCTGGAAAATCCGTTCTATTTCGGTCACTTGATTGGCATTGGCGTCTTCTTGGTCGGCTACGGCGTCGGGGTGGCCGACGCCCTGTGGAACCGCGAAGATCAGGCGGTGTTGGCGTCAAAGGCCACCAAGCGGCCGCTGACACCAAGGGAGTTGAAAAACCTCCGGCGCATCGAGAGGGCCCCCGAGCCTGCTCCCGAGCCGATCGAAGCTGGGCCGCCGCCAGGGACAGAACCGACACCAGCGCCGAGCACGTCGGCCGGGTCGGCGTCGACGCCGGGGCCCTGATCGGCTACCACAAG
>CAJBHN010000760.1 GCA_903952805.1 uncultured Myxococcales bacterium
CCGCCGCCGATGGCGATGGCGGTGAGGGCGAAGGCGAGGGCGAAGGCGAAGGCGAGGGCGAGGGCGAGGGCGAAGGCGAAGGCGAAGGCGAAGGCGAAGGCGAAACCGGCATCGACATCAACGACGGCACCGTCGTGCTCGTCCGCGACGTCATCGACAATTTCATCGGCAAGGCCATTGGCAACATCGCCTACAACGGGTGGTTCTCCAACGGCACCGTCAATGGTGCCCAGCTCAAGACCTGCCTCGTGCACCAGGTGCTCGGCGGCGTCGGCTTCCCCGGGGCCACCTACAACGGCACCGCCAGCGTCAACGACCTGCAGGCCCTCTACCCCGACGACACCGCGACCTACGCCTGCCGCAGCATGGCGAGCGCCCACGCCGGCCTGAAGATCCCCACCGCGGCCAACGCCGCCCTCGTGGCCGACGTCATCGCCGCCATGGTCGAAGAGGGGGTGCCCCAGGCCACCCAGGACGCCATCACCGGCGCCCTCGCTCCCCAGTTCGGTGACATCATCGACGAGACCCAGGACGACGCCGCCACCAACAGCCCCTACAACTTCCTTGGCGGCAAGCCGGCCCTGCTCACCCTGCTCAACGGCAGCGATTGCGACCCGGCCACTGTCGGCAACCAGCCCTGCTTCATCGGTCGCGTGCTCGGTGATGTGTCGCTGGCCCCCTTCTTCTCCGCGGCCGTGACCCGCGATGGCGGCGCCCGCCTCGTGACCTGCCTGCAGCGTCAGATTTCCGGCGACATCGCTGGCGGCCCCGACCTCTACGGCAACGCCAACGCCCTGGTCGACAGCGCCCTCGATACCAACGACGACGGCAGCCTCGCCGCTGGCGAACAGTGCCAGAACATGCTCGTCGCCCACACCGGCCTCGGCATCACCGACGCCCAGTTCGAGGCTCTCGACCTGCACGCCGCCAACGCCCTGACCCTGCTGCTGGGCTCCCCCGCCGAGGGCACCAGGGCCGCGACCATCATCGGCGCCGTCGTCGCTGCGCTGACCGGCACGCAGATCTGCACCGACATCGTCGAGACCGCCAACGACGCCAACGTTTGCGCCCAATTCGATCCCAGCACCGATCCCGACGCTGCCTGACCGATCAGGACCAGGCCCCGGTCGACGTCGTCGGCCGGGGCTTTTTCATGCTCTGCTGTCGCCAGCGAATGCCACCCATGCCCGAGATGTCGTCATGAACACCAAGCAGGTCGCCACGCGCGGCGCCATCGTCGTGGTCACGCTGGTGGTGGCCGCCTTTGGCTATCGGGGCTTTTCCATCTGGAACAAGACCCGCGACGTCTTGCCGACCTTCGAGCCCGTGCCGGCGGGGCCAACGGCGCCAGCCGACTTTTCGCTGCTCGGGTTGCGGCCCGGCCGCACGGCGCTCGCCGAGGTGCAGGCGATGACGACGTCGTTGGGCTGGTCGTGTCGGGACACCTCCATGCGCGGACTGATGCGCGAGGGTCGCCAGCAGGCCCGTGAAAAGATTGCCGAGGCCAAGCTGCACGGTGACGACCCCGACGCCGTCTCCGGCGCCAGCCGCGCCTACTACTACTCAAAGAAGGAGCAGAACCCGCAACTGCAGTGGAGCTGCGACGACGTCGACCTCTCCCGCCTCGCCGGCAGCGTCTACGCCGCCGACCCCCGTGGCGACGTCATGTTCATCTTTGACAGCGAGGTCCTGCCGCTGCGCCACGTCATGGTGTCGCGCCATTATCAAAGCCAGCGGGCCGCCGTCGCCGCCCGCGCCGACAGCCTGCAACGCTTCGCGGTGTTGGGGCCGACGACGTCGACGCTGGGCGGTGAACCGAATCTCGACCCGACCCAGCCCGCCTTTGCCCGCCGCAAGCCGTTCATCAGCGAATGGCGCTTCGCCGATCGCAAGGCGCTGGTGTCGACGATGAACTTCGGGCCCCCCAACGGCATCGACGTCCGCGAAGTCTACGAAGTCCCGTGGCCGGTGGTCGTCGCACCGTGACGCCCGGACGGGAAATCCTGCACCGATTGCAGCATTTCCGGCTGCCCCGGACCTGCCCGGACCGCGGCGTGGCTGACGACATGAGGCAGCCGGGCCCGCGGCAGCCTGAAGCCCTTTGGCGTTCGCGCCTTCCAGGGCGCGGTCAACACCCTTAAATACCCTGGAGTCGCTGACGCGCCGGTTCAGCGGCGGCTGGATCGGCGTGGCTCGACTTTGAGCCGCGCCAACGCCCGTCAGGTGCTGGTCAGCGCCGCCGGACGCAGGCTGGCCGCGGCGGCCTGAAACGCAGCGTCGGCGTCGGCGGCGGCGTCGGCGTCGCCTTCGACGAAGGCCTTCACCCTGTGGTGGGCGCAGAGTTCGTCGAGGACGACGTCCTGGGCCCGGCTGCGGCGCAGGGCCTCGGCGTAGCCGAGGCGGGGGCGGAACGTGACCATGGTGTAGGCCGGCGTGATGTCGTCGGGGCAGGCGCGGGCGAAGGCGGCTTCGACGGCCTTGCGGAAGCGGAAGGCCGGCGAGCCGACCTTGTCGCGCATCTCGACGAAGTTCTCCAACGCCAGGGTGGCGATGGCGTCGGCGTCGGGTTTGCGGGCCTGGGACCAGGCCGGCAGCAGGTCGACGAGGGCGTCGACGGTGTGGCGGCCATCGGCGTCGAGGGCGTCAAAGAGCACGCGGCAGTCTTCAAAGCCGGCGTTCATGCCCTGGCCGAAGAACGGCACGATGGCGTGGCTGGCGTCGCCGATGAGGAAGGTCCGCTGCCGCACCCACGGGGAGCAGCGCACGGTGACCAACGACGCCACGGGGTTTTGGGCCCATTGCTCGTCGAAGTCCGGCATCAAGGCCAGGGCGTCGCCAAAGTGCTCGGCGAAGAAGGCGCGGCCGCTGGTGACGTCGTCGAGGCCGGCGAAGCCCGGCTCGCTGTCAAAGCCCAGAAAGAGCGTGCAGGTGAAGCTGCCGTCGAGGTTGGGCAGGGCGATGAGCATGAAGGCGCTGCGCGGCCAGATGTGCAGGGCCTGCCGGTCGAGCAGGGAGGCGCCGTCTGTACCTGCCGGAATCGTCAGCTCCTTGTAGCCATGGGGCAGGTAGTCCTGGCTGTAGTCAAAGCGGTCGAGGCGCATGAACGGACGACGGACGGCGGAGAAGGCGCCGTCAGCGCCGGCGATGGCCCCCGGCTGGACGGTGACCTTGCCCGTCGGGGTGGTGAAGCGCAGGGTGGTCGACGCCAGATCGACGTCGTCACAGGCGTGGTCGAAGTGCAGGGGGATGCCGACTTCGGCGCACAGCTCCATCAGCTTCAGGTTCAAGCCGCCGCGGGAGACGGAGCGGATGGCCTCGCCGGCCAGGCCGTAGGGCATGAACACGGTGGTGCCGTCTTTGGCGTGCATCCGCCGACCCGGCATGGGGACGGCGACGCGCTCGACGGCATCGGTGACGCCGGCGGCCGCCAGCCCGAGCAGGCCGCGATCAGACAAGGCCAGGTTGATGCTGCGGCCGCCGATGACGCCCTTGGCGCGGGGGTCGGGGCGGCGCTCGTAGATGGCCACGGCGTAGCCGCGGCGCTTGAGGCCCAGGGCCAGCAAAGAGCCCACCAGGCCGGCGCCGACGATGGCGACAGATTCGGCTTCGTTCGAATTCATGAAATGCACTCCCGCAAGATGTCCACGAACCGGGCGACGTCGACGAAGCGACAATACAGCGGCGCCGGCGCGGCGCGGATGACGTCGGGGCGGCGGAAGTCCAAGCACACGCCGCGCTCATGCAGCAGCGCCTGCAACTTCTCGCCGTCGATGCCGGCGGCCCGCAAGGACAGCTGCGCCCCCCGGGCCGACACGTCGCGGGGCGTGAGGATCTCG
>CAJBHN010000761.1 GCA_903952805.1 uncultured Myxococcales bacterium
GCCATGGTCGAGATGTACCACTCCATCCAATCGGCTCGGCTCAATGAGGTCATGCGCGTCTTGACGGTCATCTCGACCATCTTCATGCCCCTGACGTTCATTGCCGGCATCTACGGCATGAACTTCGACAACATGCCCGAACTGCGAGCGCCACAGGGCTACTTCATCTGCCTGGGCGTCATGGTGGCCATTGCGATCGCGATGTTGATCTACGTTCGTCGCAGCAAGTGGCTGTAGGTACGATGGCGCAATCGCTGTGCAGGTGCGGCGTTGCCGCTGGAGACCGTCATGACCGTGACCGCCTTGAATGACCTCTCTTGCGTGATCATGGCCGGCGGCGCGGGAACCCGTTTCTGGCCGGCGTCGACGGAAGACAAGCCCAAGCAGCTGTTGACCCTCATCGGCGACCGCTCGTTGTTGCAGTTGGCCGTCGACCGCGCCATCGCCTGCGTCCCCGCCGAGCGGGTCCTGGTCGTCACGAGTCGTCGACTCCATGACGCCGTGCGCGCCCAACTGCCGGAGTTGCCCGCACGCAACGTCATCGCCGAACCCGAACGAAAAGACACCGCCGCCGCCACCGCCCTCGCCACCCTCGCCGTGCAGGCGCGCGGCGGGCGCAAGCTCTGCATCCTGACGGCCGACCATCTCATTGGCCCCACCGAACTATTTGTCGCCGCCGTCACCCGCGCTGCCGCCGCCTGCGAAGACACCGATGCCATCGTCACCTTCGGCGTCGTGCCCACCCATCCGGCCACCGGCTTTGGCTACCTCGAGGTCGAGCGCATTGACGGCGACGAGGCCCGCCCCGTCAAGCGCTTTGTCGAAAAACCCGATCTCGCCACCGCCAGCGCCTATGTCGCCTCTGGTCGTTTCCTGTGGAATTCCGGCATGTTCGTCTTCGAGACGGCGGCCATGCTGGCGGCGCTGCACACCCACCTGCCCTCACATCTCACCACCCTGGGCGATGTGGTGGCGAAAGCTGTCGACGGCGTGATTGACGACCACGCCCTGGCCGCAGCCTTTGCTGCGCTGCCCCGCATCTCCATCGACAAGGGCGTCATGGAGAAACACCACAACGTCCGCTGCGTTCCAGCCCGCTTCGCGTGGTCCGACGTCGGCAGCTTTCCAAGCCTCGCCGAACACCTCCCCACCGACCCCGCCGGCAACGCCGTCCGCGGCCACTTGCGCAGCCTCGATGCCCACAACAACGTCGTGTGGTGCGAAGACGCCGGCGACGAAGTCGCCATCGTCGGCTTGTCGGACGTCGTCGTCGTGCGCGCCGGCCAGCGTACGCTGGTGGTGCCCCGCAACCGCGCCGAAGACATCAAGAAGCTCTTCGAGCACTGACGACAGCCAAACGCGCTTGCGCCAAAGCCTTCGAGGGTGTTGGCCAATCAAGGCCGAGGCCGATCGCAACGTCGCCAACCGCTCCATGGTGGCGTTGCTGAGGGAGAAAGAACCGAGCACGCAGGCTGTTGGCAGCCTGCGCGCTCGAGTGGTTCAATCGGGTCCGCTGCCGTTACTCGGCAGCGCC
>CAJBHN010000762.1 GCA_903952805.1 uncultured Myxococcales bacterium
CCGCACCTTCATGAGCAGCCGCAAGCGGTGTGAGCTGGCTCATGGGCTTCAAGCCATGGCCGGTGCTGGCCGTCGACAGCGCGCGGTGCTGAATCTGCGCGACAGCACCCGCCCCCGGGCCCAGCTCGGCGGTCCACCCCTGGGCATGAGGTCGACGTCGGGGTGGCGGCCGATGGACACTGTGCGACAGACCGGAGTGCACCATGTCCCAGGCCCTGAGAGCTGGAGGCGCGAGCCTCAACGTCGATGAGCGCTTCGCCGACCGCTACCGCATCGTGCGCCACCTCGGCGACGGCGGCATGGGTGCGGTGTACCTCGCGACCGACGAACTGCTGGGCGAGGACGTCGCGTTGAAGTTGGCCTTCGCCGTCACCCACGATCCCGAGGGTGGCCTTGAACGGCAGCGTCGCGAGGTGTCGTTGGCCCGGCGGGTCACGCACCCAAACGTCGCCCGCGTCTTCGACCTCGGCGTCAGCGGTGGCCTCCTGTACATCACGATGGAGCACGTGCCTGGGGTGTCGCTGGGCACGCGGCTCAAAGAAGGGCCGCTCGTCACCGACGAGATCGTCGCGGTATCACACCAGGTCGCCTCGGCGTTGGCCGCCGCCCACGACGCTGGCGTTGTCCACCTCGACTTGAAGCCCAGCAACGTCGTCATTGTCGACGGTGCTGTCACTCGCGCCGTGCTCGTCGACTTCGGCGTGTCGCGCGCCCTCGGCGAGCGGGCGACGGGAGCAGGCACGCTCGACTACATGGCACCCGAGCAGCTTGGCGACGAGGCGATCGGCGGCGCCGCCGATGTCTACTCCCTCGGGCTGGTGCTGTTTGAACTCCTGACCGGCGAGCGGCCTTTTGGCACCGGCGAGAGCCGAGTCTTGGCGAGGCTGACGATGAAGCCGCCGCTCTTGAGCGGGCGCGTGCCCGCCGAGCTCGCGTCGCTCGTCGATGCCTGCCTCGCCCGTCACCCCGGCGACCGCCCCACCTCGCGCACCGTCGAGCGCGAGCTCGCCAGGCAGCTGGCCAGGTCCGCCGGCGTCGACGACCCCGCAGCCAAGCCGAGCGCCTCGCAGGTCGGCCGAGTCGACGCCACGCTGACGGCTGAGCTCGGCCTCATGATCGCCGAGGCCCGTACGGCGCTCGCCGTCGTCGGCGACGAGGCCAGGGCGCTGTCGATCCTCGAACAGGTGCTGCGCCAAGCGCCCGGCCTCGACGTCGCCATCGCCAGCCGCGCCATCGCCCTCGTGCAGGCCTGGGGCGACGCCTTCGTCACCGACGACATCGCCGACGCCGCCGTCGTCGCCGTCTCTGACGCGATCGCCCGCGCCTCCCACCTCGCCGACGCCCACCTCGCCGACGCCCTCATCGCCGACGGCGGCGGCGACATCGCCTACGCCGTGCGCGCGCTGCGGCGCGCTTTGGCGAGAGACCCGCTGCACGCCGCCAGCCACGAGCTGTTGGGGTTCTTGGCGCTCGAGGCCGGCGTCGACGACGGCACGCGGTTGCGCATGGCGTGGGCGCTCGATCCGGCTCGGCTTGCGAGCCCCGTGCACATCGCCCGCGAGCACTTCTTCGCCGGCCGAGACGACGAGGGTGTGGCCTTGCTCGACGCTCTCGACGCCGAAAGACCGACGCGAGAGAGCGAAGTCTTGCGCATGCGCTGGTGCCTGTGGCGGAGCGACGCCGACGTTGCCCGCGCGCTGCTCCGTTCGTTGCCTTCGGACGGCACGCCGACCCGCGAAGGCACGCGCATCGTGCTTGGCTACGTCACCGGCGATGTCAGCGTCGCTGACGTTCGTGCCTTCTTCGAGGTCGTCATCGCCGCACCCATGGCTCCAAAGCGGCGCGCGTTTGTCCACATGATCTTCGTCGAGGTCCTTGCCAACGAGGACCCAAACGCCGCCCTTGAGCACCTGCTCGGCGCCGTGCAGCTGCCGCTCGCCGATCTGCGCTGGCTCGACGCCTGCCCGGCGCTGCGCCCTCTCCGTGAATCGTCGGCGTTTCGCATTGCCCGCGCCACGGTGGCCTGGCGCGTCACCAAGGCCTTCGACGCTGCGCCAGTGTCGTCGTCGACGATGTCGACGCCAGATTGCACCACCGACAACGAAGACGCCACGACCATCGACATTGCGCCCCGATACCGCTGACTCGGCTGTGGTGCAGCGCGTCAGAGACCGATGCCCTTGGAGCCGCCGCCGGTCGCTGGTGAGGTTGACCCGGTTTGGTAGCCACCCGAACACAGCCGACGGGGCTGGAGATCGTCGGTTGCGCGAGGCCCGGTCGTCTGGAACAAAACTGCCATGCGACGAGTCCTGCTTTTGTGTCTCGGGCTGGTGGTGGCGTGTGCCCCTCCTGCCTCCGA
Organism: uncultured Myxococcales bacterium; assembly: GCA_903952805.1. Taxonomy (GTDB): domain Bacteria; phylum Myxococcota; class UBA727; order UBA727; family VGSZ01; genus VGSZ01. The sequence goes on from CAJBHN010000762.1 coordinate 2,360, forward strand.
CGCGCCTCGCCCTGAGCCTGAACCCGAACCTGCGCCGCTCCCGGGTCGCCTCGTGATCAACGAGGTGAACTGCTCAAAGAATCCCGAAGAATTCGTCGAGATCGCCAACGCCGGTGCGCTGCCCATCAGCACTGCCGGTCATGTGGTCGCCGGGGAGTTCGACGACGACAACAGCTTCCCCGTGCCCGAGCGCGTGCTCGCTGCTGGTGAGCGCGTCGTCATCGCGGGCGACCTTGGCTTGTCGTGCAAGAGCGAAGGCGCCGTGCTGCTGTTTTCGGGCGTCGTCGTCGACGATGCCCCCGTGCGCGGCGGCGACGTCGACCGCACCACGTGGTCGCGCGTGCCCGACCTGAGCGGGCCGTTTCAACCAGCACAGCCCACGCGGCAGAAAGTGAACAAGCCATTCGTCGACGAGCGCGACACCGTGTTCGACATCGAAGAAGACGTCGCGATGGTCGACATCTTCGTCGACAGCGACAGCGAAACCCTGCTGCGGCAGCAGGGTAAAGATGCAGGCTACGTGCCCGCCCTCTTCATGTTCACCGACAGCCTCGGCACCTCGGCGGTGCAACGGGCTGACGTGCGCATCAAGGGCAGCATCACGCTGCGCGAGTGGGACGGCAAACCCTCGATGAAGATCAACTTTGCCCGCCACAACGGCCCTGGCCCCATCGAGTTTCGCGGTTTGCGCAAGATGACGCTCAACAACCTCACCTACGACACGAGCTACATCCGCGAGTTCTTGTCGTACTCGGTGATGCGCGAGGCGGGGCATCCAGCCCCGCGCGTCACGTGGATCAATGTGTTTGTAAACGGCGAGGACAAAGGGCTCTACACCACCATCGAAACCTACGACCGCGTCTTTCTCGCCGACCACTACGCTGGCACGCAGGTAATGTACGAGTCCGACGGGCAGACAAGCGTGGGCTCGCTGGGTGGTTTTGACGTTGACGAAGGCGAAGAAGATTTCGCACCGCTCATCGCGTTGGCCTCAAAGCTCGACAGCATTCCGGCAGGCACAACGAACGTGACGGCGGCGGTGCCCGAAGTCGACTGGCGGCAGATCGCGCGTGTGTTTGCGCTCGAAGACGCGGTGGGCCACATCGACGGCCACAAGGCCGCCTGCCACAACTTCTTTCTGCACGTCGACGGCGCTGGCACGTGGACTGCTTTGCCCTGGTCGGTCGACCTGAGCTTGCTGGGCTCGCTTGGCGGCGACGACGAAACCTCTCTCGGGTCGTGCGCGAAGGTATCGCAGTTGTGCGACAGCGATCCCCAGTGCCGCGCCTGGTTCGAGCGCGACCGCGATCGGGCCGCGCAACAGATCCTGCACCGGCGCGAAGGCAGCTGGCGTGACGTCGTCGTGCCCATCGCTGAGCGCCTGCAGCCCTTTGCGCACCCGGGCCAGGAGCCATTCACCGACAACGGCTTCACCGACCCCGAGGCCGACCTCGTCAAAAACGCCAACGCCGTCGTTGATGCGCTTGAACGCCGCGCGCAACTCACCCGCTGTGCCGCGGGCGTGCTGCAGGGCCAGCCCTCCAACGACGCCACCGCCGACTGCAACGGCTTCGCTTCCAATCCCACTTTCTCGCCGGGTCGCTGAACATGATGATCATTGCGTTGGTGGCTGCCCTCGCTGCACCCGCCCAGTTCGAAAACGTTCCCCTCGAATGGACCTGCTCGCCAACGCTCTACGGCGATCGCGGAGGCTGTGACTGCGGCTGTGGGGTCGTCGATCCCGACTGTGGTGACCCCGCCACCTTCGAGCGCGCCAGCTGCAGCAAGAATGCTTGCGCCTTTGGTTCGGTCCCTGCCGAAAACGACTCCGCCCGCTGCGTGATCAACACCTGCAACGACGGCTACGTCGGCGCCGGCGAAGCCTGCGACGACGGTGGCGCAGAAGGCAACGAATTCGACGGCTGCAGCAGCGACTGCAGCAGCGTTGCGCCTGGCTTTCGCTGCTCGATTCAAGGTGCGGGCTGCCAGGCGCCGGGCTGCGGCGACCGCATCGTCGACGTGCCGCGCGGCGAAGCCTGCGACGACGGCAACGACGTGGCGGGCGACGGCTGCAACGCATGCGTCGCCGAGGACGGCTACGTCTGCTCGACGTTTCAGCCCTGCTTTCCCACGACGTGTAACGGGCAGATTGAGGTCGACTTCGAGACGCGCACCGGCGAGGACTGCGACGACGGCAACAACAACCCCAACGACGGCTGCGACCAATGCCAGGTGCAAGATGGCTACGTCTGCGACTTCTTCGCCGTGCCGACGCAATGCCTTGAGGTGACCTGCGGCAACGGGCGGCTCGAGCGCGATCCGATCGGTCGTGGTGAGGGCTGCGAAGACGGCAACCGCCAAAATGGGGACGGCTGCAACTCCCGCTGCGAGGCCGAAGACGGCTACTTCTGCAACGAGCTCGGCTGTTTCGAAGTTCTCTGCGGCGATGGGGTCGTCATCTTCCCCATTGAGCAATGTGACGACGGCAATGCGCGAGACGGCGACGGTTGCTCAGGCGGATGCACGAGCTTCGACCCGGGGTTCGTCTGCCCCTTCGAAGGTTCGCCGTGCCGCCCGGTCGTGTGTGGCGACGGTGTCCAGGAAGGCGACAACATCGGCAGCGTGTTTGAGCAGTGTGACGACGGCAACCAGATCGACGGCGACGGTTGCACCAATTGCAGCCTGGACCCACCGGTGTGTGGCGACGGCATCGTGGTTGGGCCAAACACCGGCGGCCCCGAAGCGTGCGACGACGGCAACACCCTCAGCGGCGACGGCTGCAGCGGCGACTGTTTCTCCGTCGAAGAAGGCTACCTGTGCACCGAGCCGGGTGAGCCCTGCACGCGTCCGGTGTGCGGCGATGGCGAAGTGGCCATCATCGAATCGTGCGACGACGGCAACGACGACGACGGCGACGGCTGCAGCGCCTTCTGCCAACGCGAAGACAACTACGTCTGCCGCGTCCCCGGCGCGCCGTGCGAGCAGTTGCCTGCAGCGTGGCGGTGCTCGCGCTTTGTCTACGGCGCAAGCGATGGCTGCGACTGCGGCTGCGGCGTCGTCGATCCCGATTGCGCGGCCGACTTCACCATCGACAGCTGCGACTTCAACCAATGCTTGAGCGATGCGCCCTTCCTCGATGCTCAAGACCCCACCAGCTGCACCACCGTGGAGCCTGCTGAAGGTGAAGGTGAAGGCGAGGGCGAAGGCGAAGGCGAAGGCGAAGGCGAAGGCGAAGGCGAAGGCGAAGGCGGCGGTGGCTGCAGCCAGGGCAACACAGGCACCGCAGCGGCGATGTTCGGTTTGCTTTTTGCGCTGCGTCGTCGCCGGCGCTGATTCAGCGCTGCGGGACGATGGCGAGGGCCGGGCGTCGCTGCCCGGGTCCGATGAAGGCAACGACCTTCATCGGACGAGCCTGCCGTCGTCAAACGCATCTTGCAGCATCTGGGAATGCCTGCTGAGCCAAGGCCGAATCTGCGTGTGCCCGGGCTCCACCTGTGAACCTCGAGTTTTTTGCCGACGTCTGAGCGCTGCTGTCGACGACATCCTCGTCACAGGGGACGCTTCCGTTCCCTCGCGCCGTCGTATCCGCTGGGCCACAATGAAGAGATTGAACCCACGCACGATGCCCGCCTTCCGGGCAATGGGGGCAGATCTTCAGGTGGGTGTGGCTGGGAATGGGGCACGATTCTTCCTGTCCGCGGCGAGCGGTGCATAGGCGTCCTCGTCGATGGCGCAGACCTTGACGACGCTCGCCCGGCGGGAGTCTGATGCGGCCATTCGTCGACTTGGTGTGTCGACGTGGCCACCTCTGATGGAGTCTTGCACTTGTTTCACAAAAACAGCCTCGCGCTTTCGCTCTTTCTCGTCGTCGCATCGACGACGACCTCGGTCCGCGCCGGAGTCGCTCCGCCCACGGCCTGCGGCGACGGTGCTCTGAACCCTGGCGAGGCGTGCGACGACGGCAACGTCGCCGCCGGCGATGGCTGCTCGGTCGACTGCGCCGTCGAGCCAGGCTTTGACTGCGACAACGGCAACGCCACGAACCTGCTGGTCAACGGCTCGTTTCAGAGCAGGCTCGACGGTTGGCAAACCGACGCGTCCCTGCGTGTCGCCGCTGGCACGGCCGACGATGGGGAGGTCGCCGTCGTCGACGCCCCCAACACCTACGGCACCAACGGGTGCCTGATTGCGCCGTGCCTCGACGGCAATGCGGGCGGCACGATCCTGCAGCAGACGGTCACCGTCGAGCCGTCGACGACGTACACGTTCGCGGCGTGGTTCGCGGTCAGGACCGACGGCGCCAATGGTTCGGCCACCGCGCAGCTGTCGCTGCGCGCCGATGACCAGGTGCTCGTTGCGATGACCGAGAGCTCGCCGCCGCCGGCGCCATGGGTGCGCCGCGACGCGACGCTGACGACTGGGCCTTCCCAGACCAGCGTCGTGCTGAGCGTCGAAAACAGCTCCCTCTTCAACGCGGGCAACTGGTTCGGCATCGACGAGCTCACCCTGACGAAGGGTGCGTCGCAATGCGCGTCGTCGATCGTCTGCGGCGACGGCGTGCCTGAGGGCGACGAGGCGTGCGACGACGGCAACAGCATCGTTGGCGACGGCTGCTCGGCCGCGTGCGCCGTCGAGGAGGGCTTCACCTGCGACAACGCGGGCGGCGAGCTCCTGCAGAACGGCACCTTTGAGCAAGGCACCGCCGGCTGGACGTCGTCGGTGACGGTGAACCAGGGCGACTACGCCCCCGATGGCGCAGTCTCGGTGGTCGACGCCACGAACCCCTACGGCAACAGCGCCTGCTTCACGGCGCCCTGCCTCGACGGCAACACCGGCGGCACGGTGTGGCAGCAGACCGTCACCGTCGAGCCGTCCAGGGCGTACCGGTTCTCGGCCTGGATCGCGGTGCGGACCGACGGCGACGCGACGGCGCAGATCACGCTGCGCGCCGACGGCGTCGACCTGACCCCCACGGTGCCGAGCGCAGCATCGCCGGTCCCGTGGGTCCAGCACAGCGGCATCGTCAGCACGGGCGCCAACCAGACCAGCGTGACGCTCACCGTGTTCAACAGCTACGCCGGCGGCGCGGGCAATTGGTTCGGCCTGGACGACCTCAGCTTCGTCGAAGCGAGCTCGAACTGCATCGACGGCTCCGGTGAAGGCGAAGGTGAAGGCGAAGGCGAAGGCGAAGGCGAAGGCGAAGGCGAAGGCGAAGGCGAGGGCGAAGGCGAAGGCGAAGGCGAAGGCGAGGGCGAGGGCGAAGGCGAA
>CAJBHN010000763.1 GCA_903952805.1 uncultured Myxococcales bacterium
CCCGGTGAGCAGCGCGCATTCACCAGCGACGCCGCGGTGCTTGATTGGTCGACGCAGCACGTTGGGAAAGTCTGGTGGCAAGCATGCCGTCGTGGCGGAGGTGGACTCGAACGCTTGACGGGCTCGAGCCGTGGCAATGTCGTTGTCGACGTTGGTGACCGCCAGGCCCAGGTGCCGCAGGACCAGTTCGCTGTCTGCGTTGACGACAAGTGTACCCTCAAAGGAGACAGGTGCAGTCCCCTCCGACGTGACCACCTGCACTCGCGGGGTGGCTGCCTTCATGAGTTCGCTGAGGCGGACCGTGCTTCGGTCGAGGCACTCAAAGGTGAGCTTGCCGATTCCAAAGCCCTCCAGCAAAGCGGTGGCCACGCCAGAAAGGACGGCATCGCCAAGCAACGCCGTACTGCCGGTGGCGGCATGTGATGGGGTCGTCCGCGTGGTCAGCGCTTTGAGTGAAGGGACGGTGTTCTGGCCGAGCATGGTCTTGAGCGCACTCTCAAGGTCGTTCGGCTTGAGCCGTTCGCCGTACTCGAGCATGTCCCGCCATTGGGCGTGGGCCGCCTTTCCCTCGCTGCGCACCAGTGATTGCCAGGCCAGCCAGGAACTGGGGGTCGGAAAACCCATCGTGACGAGGCGGCGGGCCAGCACCCAGCGGGCAGGGTCTCTGCTGTCGGCCAGCCGTTGCATCAGCGCGGGCACCTCGGCCTCAACCCGCAGCGCCTGTCGACGACTGTCGGTGACGAGCAGGTCGCCGTCGAGCACCACGGATTCGTCGTCGATGACGGCGACCAGGCCCGGCAATGGACCCGCCACGTCCCGGTCTTGCAGGAGCCGCCCGCGAAACATGAGACGAAGGCGGGTTGAAGCGGTGGTGGTGGCTGGTGCAAAGCCGATTGCGCCAACTCTGCGGTAGGTCTTGTCGTCGTAGACGTAGGCTTCATCGATGGGGACCGTGACGCCGTCCAATTGGCGGGTCGTCGGCGGGCGCTGCAGGACCCGCTGCTGGCGAACGTGTTGTTCGGCTTCTTCGTGCAGGGACACGAACGGACGATTGGGCATGGCCTTGCGCAGCACCGCCATCATGGTGTCGCCGGCGACGACGATGTCAGACATCCGCGTCGAGAAAACCGGGGTCCCCGGGGGCACAAAACCCAGCGGCGCGCTGTCTTTGCTCAGGGAGTCGAGTCGGTAGGCGCCGTGCGGAAACCGTGGAATCATCTGCACCGCCGCAGCGTGATGAGCTCTGGGGCCGGTGAGCTCGAGCAGCGGAAATCCGTCGCCAGTGCCGTCGTTGGGGGCCTTGAACGCCTCCTTCGCTGCCCGCCACAGCACACTGCCATTGAGGCTCAGCGCGAGCAGAGGCAGCAGTGCATCTTGGAGCCGCTTGGAACTGGCGACCGCGGGAGGGTACGGGCCGTTGAGCATGCCTGGAATGGTTTGGACAGCGCGTCGCAGGGCCGCGGAAAAGCGCTGGTCGCGAACGACGTCGTCATACGTCGACGTCGGCTCAAAGGGGCCAGCGAGGGTCATCGACAGCCCGGGAATCGGGAACGGTCGGTAGAGGCGCGCCAGACGACGGCCGTCGAGCTTAACGGTCATTTCGAGATCCGCCGGACCCTCGGCACGCAGACCGACCTGGATGGTGACCTCGCCGACGGTCACGGTCTGATGGAGCAGGAAGGTGGCTAGTGGCGTTGGTTCGGCCAGGCGAGACAAAAAATTCTGGTAGCGGCTCCGCTGCTCGCGACGATGCGAAAACTCAGGTGCGAAGTCGGCCAGGGTCCAGCCCATCGCTTCAACCAACTGGCGGTCTTCGTCATTCCTCAGTTGCACGACGACGTCGTCATCAAGCAGTTCGCTGTCGACCGGGTCGGTGGCCGACATGGTTCGCACGACGCCGGTTTTGCCCGCGGCCTGATGGATGCGGCGTAAGGTCAGTGGCCTGCCCAGTGGGTCGCTGAGCAAGCGCGCGTCGGCGAGGATTGCTGTAGCCGTTGCGCCTGAACCTTGCCGAAGCAACCGGCGGCCAAGCACGCGCGCCAAGATGCCGGCCCGCGCCAGTGCGAGTTTTTCGTCGGCGAGGATGCCGGCTTCGAGCAGCCCGGCGCATGCCTCGACGTGGGGGGTGAGGGACTGCACCAGGGTGGTGAACGCTTCGTTGCGGACGAAGCGGGCAAAGCTGGCATCACGAGCGAGGTCGCCAGCGTCGACGATGGCGAACATGCCGGTGGGTGGGGGCGTTTGTGCCACATCGGCCCATGGCAGATCTTCCTGGATGACGCCGGCTCGCAGCAACAGCAGCCGGGAAACCGCGTGTGGGTGGTTCAGGAAGCCAACCGCGCCGCGGTCACGTGTGCCGACGACGTCGACGTGTGGTGAACCCGGCCATGGCTGCTGGCTGATGGTGTTGCCGTTGACGAAGATGTCGCATGACGCGTGGCGGCAGCGGTCACGCAGCAGCCGTTCTTCGTCGGTGCGTCCCAAGATGCCCTTGAAGAAGTCGACGACGTGGCCGGCACGGAGGGACTCGCGCAGCGTGACGGTGACCATGTCGCTGGCGTCAGCGGCGGTGAGCGTGGAGGTGTCGCCCACGATGGTGAGCGTCGCGCCGTCACCACGGACGACGATGCGGGATGGCTTGAGGGCCTGGGCCGCCGAGACCGCCAGGGCGAGTTGGTGTCTGGCGGGGTGCGCCCCCTGGTGGCGCACGAGAATGGCGCTGTCGAGGTCAGTCAGCTCGGTGGTGCCGATGCCGCGCGTCGGTTTGAAGGAGATGGTGAAGTCGTCGGCATCAACAGCGATGTCGATGCGCGTGGCACCAGACAGCACCGCGGCCTGCACGAGCTCTGCGGTGTACATCAGTGGATTGGCGAGTCGGAATCGCCCGAATGTGCTGCGGGCCTTTTCAGTGTCGACGGTGAAGGCGCCGTGCTCCGCGGCACTTGTCCCCCTCAGCAACGCCTCGGTGAGTGCGGAACTCATCGCGCAGGTCCTTGTGTGCGAATTGACCAAGCGGCGGTGGCGAGGGCGGTGTTGGCGTCCCGACTGACGGGCATTGGCAGCAGCAGCCGAGCGAGGATGAGCGCAGCCATCGGGGTGTCGGTGCCGGCGAGCGTCAACACCGGCTCGATGTCGGCATGGTCGACGTCAACAACGATCAAGCGGTGCTTGGTGTGGATGGGTGTGGTGGGGAGCGCCAGGGACGCCGCGATGCTCGCCCGCGGAGGGGCGCCAGTGTCGCTCGCGGCTGGCCTGGCGAGGTGCCAGGCCAGCCGTGAGCGACACTGGCGCCCGATGACCACCGCCGCGCTGACGACCATGTCGATGCCGCTGGCAGCAAAGAGGTGGGTGGTGGCTTCGGTGAGTCGCTCGACGCGTGGCCGTCTTTCCGGCTCGACAGGCATGGCCGCGACCCATGCATCTTCGACGTCGACCAAGGCCTCGACGTCGCAGCCGACCAAGCGTGCGAGCGCTGCTCG
>CAJBHN010000764.1 GCA_903952805.1 uncultured Myxococcales bacterium
GACAAAAAGCTCGCTCGCCTGGAGCGCATTGCCGCTGACGCCGCCCGCCAATGCGGCCGGGCTCGACCGCCGAGCCTGGTCGGGCCAATGGACCTCCGCGGTGCCCTGGCCGAGGCCCGGGCTGTCGCCGCTGTCGGCGTGGCGGTCGCGGGGATTGTCGACGCCGATGCCACGCTGTCGCAGCACCTTGGCAGCGTGGGTCCGCGCCTCAAGCAGGGCGGGCTGCTGGTGGTGGTGGGCCCCGAGGGTGGGCTGGATCCAGACGAGCAGCAAAGCTTTGCTGATGTCGGCGTCGTGGGCGTGCGCTGGTCTCGCTTTGTCCTGCGGACCGAGACCGCAGCGCTGTCGGCGCTGGCCATCGCCCAGGCTGCCTTCGGCGAGGCCTGAAGGTGGTCGACGACGCGGGTGCCGTTGGGTTTGTCGCCGCTGTTTCCGAGGTGGAAGGGGTTGAGTCGTCTCCCGGCAGCCCCGTTCCCGGCGGCCGACGACCCCGTCGCTCGGTGGCTCGGCGTCGTGGGATGAGCCTGTCGTCACGGATCTTTGCCGGTTTTCTGCTGCTGACGGCGGTATTTTCATTATCGGGCGTGGTGGCCGTGCAAGCCTTGCAGGGAGCACGACGTGACCTGGTGGTGTTGACCCGCGGCTACCTGGCGCTTGGGCGCACCGCGACGCAGCTGCGCACGTTGCAGGAGGTCTACGACCACAACGTGGCGCGCGCCGTCGCCGAACCCAACCGACTGCGGCGCACGGAGTTGTCGGCTTTTGCCCGTGAGCTCTATCCGCAGTCGATGGGGGCCGCGCTCGAAGAGCTCCAGACCCTCGCGCGACAGTTGCAGCAAGCCCGCGTGTCGCCGTCAGATGCGCTCTTTCTGGAAAACGTCTTTGCCCAGGCGCGCCGGGCCCGGGCGCTGGCGTTGGCCTATGACGAGGCCACGAGCCAATTGCTCGACAGCCTCGACGACCCCGACGACATCGACGACGACGGCGTCGCCGTCGACCGTCAGGCGGCGGTCGAGACCTGGCGCAAGGGCAGTGAACAGGCCAGTCGTGACCTGCGCACCATCGCCCTTGGTGTCGACGCGCGCGCCGTCGACGCCTTGCTGCGCATCGAGAAGGCTGAGGAGCAGAGCGTGCGGGCCATCGTCATCGCTGGCGTCACCGCCCTCGCCATCGCCGCCTTGATCTTGTGGATGATGCTGCGGGCCCTGTCGCCTCTGCGTGCCCTCGCCCAGGCCACCCGGGCCATGCAGGCCGGACACGGCACCGACGCCGTCTTTGCCGTCATCGACGACCACGTGCGCGGCGACGCCGAGGTGGCCGCCCTCGCCGAGGAGCTGGTGGGCCTGGCCCGCTCGCTGGAGGAGCGCGGCGCGGTGCTGGCCCACAAGACCGAGGAATTGCGGCGCTTGAGTGCGTTTGCCGAAAACGTGATCCGCAGCGTGCGGGTGGGCATTGTTGTCGTCGACGAACGAGGTCGGATTCGCAGCATCAACCCCGCGGCGCGCGCGGTGTTTTCATTGCCCTTGCGTGACGTCGAGGGTCATCACCTGGCGGAGGCCGGCGATGCGTTTGGCGCCGCTGTCGCCGTCATCGATGCCGTGCGAGCCACCGGTGAGCCGCGGGCGCTGCCGGGCTTGAAGCTGGGTGACAAGGTTGTGGACGTCACGGTGGTGCCGATGCGGGACCGGGCGGGCAGCCAGGCCAGCGAGGTGCTGTTGTTGGGTGACGACGTCACCGCTCGCGAAGACGCGCGCGAGCGCCTGGTGCATTCGGAGCGCTTGGCGGCCATCGGTCGCTTGGCGGCCCAGATCACGCACGAGATCAGAAATCCGCTCAGCTCGATCGGCCTGAACATCGAGCTGCTGGGTGACGACGTGGCGGCCCTGCCGGGGGACCGGCAAGCCGAGGTGCAGAGCATCTTGGATGCGGTGTTGTCCGAGGTGCGGCGACTGGCGGAGATCACCGAGGGCTATCTGCGTTTTGCGAGGTTGCCCACGCACCAGAAGCAGCACCGGGATGTCGGTGACCTGTGCGCCGACCTGGTGGCGTTTTTCCAGAGCGAGGCCAGCGCCCGCGGCGTCAATGTCGAGCTGCATGTGGACGACGTCGTCCCCCCGGTCGTCATCGACAGCGATCGGCTGCGGCAGGCGCTGCTGAATCTGCTGCGCAACGCCGTCGACGCCGCCGGCAGCGGCGGCACCGTGCGCATCAGCGCGCGCGCCAACGACCTCGGCGGCCACGATCGGGGTGTGTGGGTCATCGTCGAGGACAACGGCCCCGGCATCCCCGACGCCGACCGCGAGCAGATCTTCTCCCCCTTTTTCACCACCAAGGCGGAGGGCACCGGTCTGGGTCTGGTGGTGGCGCGGGAGATCGTGCGCGAGCACGGGGGAGAGCTGACCGTGGGCACGAGTGCGCTTGGTGGCGCGGCGTTCCAGCTGCGATTGCCGGTGGCCGACGACGTCGACCGCTGACCGGTTCGGCTTGGGTTGAATCGTCACCTGGTCTTTTGTTCATGTGGGTTGATGTGCGGCGCGGCGGACTGACCGGTCCGCGTGCTCGACGGTGCAGAGGGCTTGTGGACTCGATGTGCGGGGCGCAGCAGGGGTCATGCGCTGGCGCGTGCTCCTGGCCTATGCGGTCCTCTATCTGGTGTGGGGTTCGACGTATCTGGCGATGAAGATCGCCGTCACGACGATGCCAACATTTTGGGCGGCGGCGCTGCGCTTTGTCGTCTCTGGTCTGGTGCTCTTCGCCGTCGGTCGCGTGACGAGCAAGGTGCCGTTGTCGCGGGCCCATGTCGTCACCAGCATGCTGCAGGGCGTGTTGTTGTTGGTGCTCGGCAACGCCGGCGTCATGTGGGCGATGAAGACGGTGCCGTCGGGGGTGGGGGCGTTGATCATCGCGGTGACCCCGGTGTTCATGGCCCTGCTGGGAGGCGATCGACGACGCAGCACGTGGACAGGCATCGTGATCGGCCTTGTGGGGATCGCCATCTTGGTGGACCCCTTTGGCCACAGCCAGGACGTGCCGGTGCTTGGGGCCCTGGTGTTGGTGATGGCGGCGTTGGCATGGGCGGCGGGCTCGCTGTTGCCACGGCACCTGGAGATCCATCCCTCCAACGCGACGGCCATGGGGATGCAGATGATCACCGGCGCCGTCGTGCAGGCAGGCCTCGCCCTCGCCATCGGCGAGCCCCTGATTTTGGCCCAGACGTCGTCACAGTCCTGGTGGGCGGTGCTGTACCTGGCGGTCTTTGGCAGCTTGATCGGCTTCACCTGCTACGGGTGGTTGCTCAAGGTGGAGCCGTCGTCGCGCGTTGCCACCTACGCCTACGTCAACCCGATTGTCGCCGTCATCCTCGGCGCCGCCATCGGCGGCGAACCCCTGACAGCCCGGGTGCTGGTCGCCACCGGCGTCATCATCGCCGCCGTGGTGTTGATCTTGCGCTCGTCCAGGCCGGCGCTGCGTTGAGTGGCGGCAGAAACCGTCAACTATTCGGCGGTTTGCATGGTGGTTGGCGGCGTGGCGTCCGCCTGATGGCGGCACAGGAACTTTCCTGGCGTGCACCGGGGCGTCATTGTGGGCCAGTCCGATTCACTGTCAGGAGCGAGACCAATGCCTGAGGCCACGATTCCCACCGTCGACGTTGCCGACCTTCACGCCGGTGGCGAACGCCGCGAGCGCTTCATCGCCACCTTTGGTCGCGCCCTCGAAGACAGCGGCTTCGTCGCCGTCAAAGGCCACGGCATCGCCAAGGAGCGCATCGACGCCGCCTACGACGCCGTCCGCCGCTTCTTCGCCTGCAGCGACGAGGACAAGCGCCGCTCGGAATTCGCCCATGCCAAGGGGCAGCGCGGCTTCACGTGCTTCGGCAAGGAACACGCCAAGGGCGAGACGGCTCCCGACCTCAAGGAGTTCTTCCAGGTGGGTCGCCCCGACGTGGGCGCCGACCACCCCATCCATGCCCTCTATGGTCCAAACACCTGGCCTGACGACCTGGTGCCGGACTTTGGCGCCGCCATGACGTCGTTGTTTCTGGGGCTCGATGGCCTGGGGCAGGAGTTGTTGGCGGCCTGCGCGGCGTATCTCGGCGACGACGAGGCCTGGTACCGCGACGCCGTTCACGAGGGCGACACCATCTTGCGGGTCATCCACTATCCGCCGGTCGCGGCCGGGCAAAACCCCGGCAGCATCCGCGCTGGCGCCCATGAAGACATCAACTTCATCACGCTGTTGGTGGGGGCCACCGAGCCCGGTCTGGAGTTGTTGCAGCGGGACGGCACCTGGCTGCCGATCCAGGCCGCCCATGATGAGATCATCGTCGACAGCGGCGACATGCTGCAAAATGTCACCAATGGCCGCATGAAGAGTACGACCCACCGGGTGGTGCGTCCGGCCGGGGCGCGGCAGGACGTGGCGCGTTTCTCGATGCCTTGTTTCATCCATCCGCGTGGCGAGGTCGATCTGACGCCGCGGGCGGTCTGTGTCGCCGGCAGCGGCGGCGTGTCCAGGTATCCGGCCATCCGGGCCGGCGCCTATCTGGCGCAGCGCCTCAAAGAGATCGGGATTGGTTGATGGGTCCAAACAGCCTGGGCTTGAGCTTCGGGCCCCCACCCGCTACCTCCTCGCCCATGAGCGCCATGCCTGAGAGCCCTCGCATCGATGTCCCCGCCGAGCCGGGTGAGCAGTACCTGCGCGTCAACATGGGTCCACAGCACCCATCGACGCACGGTGTGCTGCGCCTCGAACTCGATCTCGACGGCGAGATCGTCCGTCGCTGCAAGCCCATCATCGGCTACCTCCACACCGGCATGGAGAAGACCTGCGAGCAGCTCAAATACGTCCAGTGCGTGACGGTCACCGATCGCATGGACTACCTCAATCCGCTGGGGAACAACCTCGCGTTTTCCCTCGCGGTCGAGAAGCTGTTGGGCTGCGAGATCCCCGAGCGGGCCCAGATCCTCCGCGTGCTGTTGGCCGAGCTCACCCGCTTGAACAGCCACCTGGTGTCCATTGGCTCGGGGTCGATCGACCTCGGCGTGACGTCGGTGTTTCTGTATTGCCTGCGCGAACGCGAGGCCATCCTCGACCTGTTTGAGTACCTCACCGGTCAGCGCATGATGACGTCCTTCATCCGGCCCGGCGGCCTGCAGTCCGACTGCGACGACACCTGGCTCAAGATGGTGCGGAAGTTCGTTGATTCGATGCCCGCGCACATCGACGAGTACGAAGACTGCGTCACCGAAAACCCGTTCTTCAAAGAGCGCACCGTCGGCGTCGGCATCCTCAACGCCAACGACGCCATCCGCTGGGGGGTGTCTGGTCCCCTGCTGCGCGCCGCTGGCGTACCCCACGACCTGCGCAAGACCCACCCGTACTCGGGCTACGAGAAGTTCGAGTTCAAGGTCATCACCGACACCGGCGCCGACTGCTACGGTCGCTACAAGGTCCGTGTCGCCGAGATGCGCGAGTCCGTGCGCATCTGCGATCAGGCCGTGCGCATGCTCAACGACGTCCGCGGCCCCGTGAAGACCAAAGACCGCAAGGTCATGCCGCCGCCCCGCGAAGAGTTGGGGACGTCGATGGAAGCGGTCATCCACCACTTCAAGCTGTGGACCGAGGGCATGAAGCCGCCCCGGGGCCAAGCGTGGGCCAGCGTCGAATCCCCCCGCGGTGAACTCGCGTTCATGGTGGCGTCGGATGGCTCGGGCAAACCGCTGCGCATGCGGGCCCGCACGCCGTCGTTTTGCAATCTGCAGGCGATTGAGCACATGGCCAAAGGCGGCCTCATCGCCGACCTCGTCGCCATCATCGCCTCCATCGACCCGGTCATGGGCGACGTCGACCGCTGAGCGTGCGCCCGGCCCGGCTGGACGTCTGAAGGCTCCGCTGCGGCGGGGCCTTTTTTGCGCCCGGTTCGCCCGTCGAACAACTGCAAAGCCGGTTTTCTCGCCACCCTCAATTGCGAATGGGATTCACCCGGCTCCATACTCATTCCATGCCCGAGATTGCGCGCGCTCCCGGTCGTTCGTCTGCCCAGCACACCACCACCGGGTCGGGGGCAGCCCGCACCTCGAGAGCGGCGCCCGCTGCGGCCCCCGCCGCCAATGCGCACCGAGACCACGGCCCCGCCGACGTCGTCGACCACCGCCGGGAAGGTGAGGCGCCCACCGCCGCGCCGCGGGCGACGTCGAGCTCCGCCGCCGCCA
>CAJBHN010000765.1 GCA_903952805.1 uncultured Myxococcales bacterium
GCCCAGCACGGCGGAAAACGGGCCTTCAAGGCCCTCGCACGGGTCGGGTGCACACAGCGAGGCGCACAGCAGCGGCAGCAGCAACGCCACAACGGGGAGCAGGCGATGGGGCAGCATCGCAATCGATCGTGGCGGCACGGCAGTCATCGCAAGGCACCTCAAGACCCGAGTATTCCGCGCCGTCAGTCTGTGCGCGAGCGCCCAGATGATGGGGTCCCACGGGTGATATGAGCGCGCCGGTTGATCCGGCCCGACGAGCCCCTGGCTCGAAGCTGTGGCATGGTGTCGCCGCTGCAGGAGGCACAACGTGCGCTTTGGAACTATTGGTGTCGTTGGTGTCGTTGGTGTCGTTGGCCTGCTGATGGCCACATCGTGTGATCAATGTGCGCCGCTGCCGGTGCTGCCCACGGTGTCGTTTTCGACGGCGGCCACCCACGCCGATGCGGCGCTCATGTCCGTCGGCGGTACGGGCCCCGACGACGTCTGGTTGGTGGGCGCCCAGCCCGCCGCCAACGCCGCCCCCTTCGTGCTCCACGGCGACGGCACCAGCTGGCGAGCGGTGGCCACCGGCCAGGTGCACGACGTGTGGTGGGTTCAGGGCTTTCGCGACGGACCGATCTACCTGGTGGGCGGCGGCGCCACCATGCTGCGCGTCGACGACGGCGACGTCGTCACCCGCCTGAGCACCCCGGGCTTTGCCGGGCAGACGGTGTTTGGCGCCTGGGGCCCGAGCGCTGACGACGTGTGGGCCGTGGGCGGCTTCGCAGGTCGCTCGGGCTTTGTGTGGCGCACCGATGGCACGACGGTGCGTGACGAGCCCATCCCCGTCGACGTGCCGCGCAGCGCCGACGGCGAGGTCGGCGCCCTGCTCAAGGTGTGGGGGCGCTCGGCGTCCGACGTGTGGGTCGTGGGCGGCGTCGGCACCATTTTGCATTGGGACGGGCGTGCGTTCACCGTGGTGCCGTCGGGGACCACCGAAACCCTGTTCACGGTCACGGGCGACGACGAGGAAGTCGTCATCGTCGGTGGCGGCGCCGCCGGCCTGCTGTTGCGCGGCGGCCTCGACGGCCTCACCAACGACACCCCGCCGGGAGCGCCACTGTTGCAGGGCGTCGTCAAGGACGTCGACGGCAACATCTGGGTGGCTGGTTCGGGAGGCTTCGCCGCCGGTCAGGCTCCCGGTGGTGCGTGGCAGGCCGTCGACCTGGGCTTCAAGACCCCGCCGGCGTCAGTGCATGCCTTGTGGCACGACGGCGCCGGCGCCCTGTATGCCGTGGGTGGCGACGTGCTCAGCCCGGCCCTCGACGCCGGCGTCGCGGTCTCGACCCATGCCACCGAGGTGTTCACGCCGCCGCCGCCGCCGCCGCCGTCGACGGCGTGTCCCGCCGCCGCCGTCGATCCAGCTCCGAACGGCTCGGTGGCTCGGCGTTGGCGCGAGCAACTGCTCAACGCGATTCGCCGCGACATCCCAAACCCACCGCTGCACGCTCGCAACATTTTGCACACCTCGATGGCCATGTGGGACGCCTGGGCGACCTATGACGACACCGCCCGCGGCGTGCTGACCACCAGCCGTGCCAGCGCCGTCGACGTCGACACCGCCAGAGAGACCGCCATCTCCTACGCGGCCTATCGCGTGCTCACCCATCGCTACCAGCGAGCCCAGGGCGCGGCCGTCACCAAGAATTGCTTCGATGACTTCATGGCGGTGCTCGGTCTCGACCCCGCCGACGACCACGTCGACGGCGACGACCCCGTCGCGGTCGGCAATCGCATCGGCCAGGCCATCGTCGACGTCTGCCTCGACGACGGCGCCAATGAGCGCAACGGCTACGCCGACACGACCGGTTGGGTGCCTGAGAATCCGGTGTTGGTCGTCGATCGTCCCGGCACCCGCCTGAACGACCCCAACCACTGGCAGCAGCTCAACCTGGCGCTGGCCGAGACCCAAAACGGCATCATCCTCGACACCACCGTGCAGCCCTATCTGGGCCCCCAGTGGCGCGAAGTGCAGCCTTTTGCGTTGCAGCGCGACCCCGACAGCGGGCTGTACAGCAAGCCCGGCGACTTCCCCTCGGTCGACGACGACACGTTGATTGACGAGGTGGTCGACGTCATTCGCCTGACGGCGCAGCTTGACGCCGACGACGGCCGCGTCTTCGACATCTCGCCCGGCGTTCGCGGCAACAACCCCCTGGGCGCCAACAGCGGCACCGGCCATCGTGTGAACCCGAGCACGGGGCGCGCCTACGAGCGCAACATCGTCAAGCGCGGCGATTTTTCCCGCGTCGTGGCCGAGATGTGGGCTGACGGGCCGAAGTCGGAGACGCCGCCGGGGCATTGGGTGAAGATCAGCCACGAGGTCGGCGACGCCCTTGAGGCTGCCGGTCAGCCGCTGCGGGCCTGGGGCGTGGGTCCCGAGGTCGATCGCCTGCACTGGGACGTGGGGCTGGGCCTCGCCCTCAGCGGCGCCACCCACGACGCCGCCATCGCCGCCTGGGAGCTCAAGCGCGAGAGCCGCGGGCCCCGGCCCATCTCGCTGGTGCGCTACTACGCCGGCAAGGGCCAGCGCAGCGACCCCACGGTGCCCTCGTACAACGCCGAGGGGCTGCCCTTGATCGACGGCCTCATCGAAATCATCACCGAGGCGTCGTCGGCGCCCGGCCAGCGGCACTTTGCGTTGCGGCACTTTGTCGGCGAGCTGGCCGTGCGTGGCTGGCCCGGCGAGCCCGGCGATCGCTTGAACGAGTACACGTCGGTGCAATGGATGCGGGCCCTGGAGTGGATCCCGTACCAGCGCCGCACCTTTGTCACGCCGGCCTTCCCGGGCTTCGTGTCGGGGCACAGCACGTTTTCACGAGCGGCCGCCGAGGCGCTGACGGCGTTCACCGGCTCGGAATTCTTTCCCGGTGGCCTCGGCGAATTCGTCGCCCCCGCCGGCAACTACCTGGTCTTTGAAAACGGCCCCACCGCCGACCTGCGGCTGCAATGGGCGACGTACTTCGACGCCGCCGATCAATCGGGACAGTCGCGCCTGTTTGGTGGCATCCACCTCTTCAGCGACGACCGCGCCGGCCGGCTGGTGGGCAGCGCCGTCGGTCGGGGTGCGGCAGCCCGGGCCCGGGCCCTGTGGGATGGCGACGTCGAGTGAGCCGGTGAGGGCGCCTGTGCTTCGAGGTGGTCTGAGGTGGT
The DNA here is from genome assembly GCA_903952805.1 of uncultured Myxococcales bacterium. Taxonomy (GTDB): domain Bacteria; phylum Myxococcota; class UBA727; order UBA727; family VGSZ01; genus VGSZ01. Next base: position 3,193 of record CAJBHN010000765.1, read on the forward strand.
CTGGGGTGGTCTGAGGTGGTCTGGGGTGGTCTGGGGTGGTCTGAGGTGGTGAGCAGCATCAGGACGGCGTGGGTGCTGCCTGATGGACGGCGGCCTGCATCGCGGCGACCTGGGCCTCAAAGAAGCGGCGACTGACGGGCTTGTTGGGCACGACGGCATCGAAGCCATGAAAGGCGCCGTCGACGACCGTCAGCGTGGTGGGCACCCCGGCTTCCCGCAGCCGGGTGGCGTAGGCGACGTCTTCGTCGTGAAA
>CAJBHN010000766.1 GCA_903952805.1 uncultured Myxococcales bacterium
CTCCCGCGCCGGCATCAAGCCGCCGGGCATGCCGCAGCGCTAGTCCCGCCTCACTTTGGCGTCATTTTTCAACGACCTGCCCCGCGGCAGGTCGTTGTCATTGATGGCTCACGCGACGTCGATGCGCCCGGCTTCCAGGGCCCGGCAGGTGCGGGCGCCGATGATGGCGACGGCCAGCCCCAGCAGAGCAAAGCGCTCGTCGGTCGTGAAACCGCGGACATAGCGGGCATGAATCTGCTGAGCGATCACGGCGACCTTGAAGGACGCCAACACGTAATAAAACAGCACGTCGTGAGCGGAGCGGCCCGTGCGCTCCTCCCAGCGTCGCACGACCTCCAGGCGCGACAGGGTCCCCGGCAGCCACGTCAGTCCCATCGGCAAGGATTTGACACTGTCGTCGTCGTCGCCCTGCACCCAATACGCCAGGGTGGTGCCGAGGTCGGTGAGCGGCTCACCAATGGTGCACAGTTCCCAATCGAGCACCGCGCGAATGCGGGTGACGTCGTCGTCGGCGAGGACCAGATTGTCGAGCTTGAAGTCGTTGTGCACGACGGTGGGCGGGCCCGAACTGCGCCCGGGGACGTGGTGCTTGAGCCAGATCATGATGGCGTCTAGGTCGCTGACGTCGTCGGTGCGAGCTTTGTCGTAGCGGGCGCACCAGCCGTCGACCTGCCGTTGCACGTAGCCCTCGGGCCGGCCCAGATCGGCGAGGCCAGCGCCGGCGACGTCGACGCCATGCAGGATGGCCAACTCGTCGACCAGCGTCGTGCTCAGCTTGGTCATGGTCTCTGGGTCAAGGCTGACGTCGTCGGGGACCTTGTGGCGCAGCACCCGCCCGGCGACGGCCTCCATGGCATAAAACGGCGTCCCCAACGGCGAGGTGGCGGCGTCGATGCAGACGGCGATGGTGCTCGGGACCTTGTGGTAATGGGGGCGCAAGGCCTGCAACAGGCGGTGCTCACGCACCATGTCGTGGCCTGAGACCGTGTGGGCTCCCGGCGGTGGCGCACGAATCACCAAGCGTCTGGGGCCCGCCTGCACGAGGTAGGTGAGGTTGGAATGACCGCCAGGAAAGCGGCTGACCTTGAGGTCGACGCCGTTGGTGTCCACGCCCGCATCACGCAGGAACGTCGCCAGGGCGTTGACATCGACGCGGTCGGCGGCGGTCAGGGGCACGGTGCGAGGGAGCCAGGGCTGAGCCATGGGTCAGTCTCTGGCGGTCTGCCGCCGGGGTCAACGTGTGACAGTGACGACGACGCGCTCGGCCCGCTCGGGGACGGAACCCGACACGTCGGTGCCGCTGCCGACGGCGCTGGTCTTGAGATTCACAAAGAAGCGAGCGGCGGCCCGGTGGTCGCCGACGTAGGTGTCGCCGTCGATGCCCATGCCGGCCTCGCGAGCGATGTGCACGATCACGCTGTGCTCGACGCCGGGGGCCTGCCACACGACGGCGACGGCGGTGTCGCCAAGTCCAGCGCCGAGCATGGCGTCGGTGCCGTTGGCGCCTGGTGTGGAACTCATACTGCGCGGCCCGCCAATCATGACGACGGCGACAACGGCGGCGATGGCGGCGAAGCTGGCCACCAGTCGCATGGTGGATGTGCCGGGGCGGGTGGACTTCGGGGCCAGGGGGATGACGTTGTCGACGACGGCAACGATCTCGTTGGCGCCGGTGACGCCAGCGCGTCGGTCGGCGGCGAGGCGGCCGCGCACCTGCGCCACCAGTTGCGGCGAGGCCTCGGGGCGGGGCAGGTCTCGCAGCAGGGCCATGGTGCGCACGAAAGCCTGGTGCTCGGCCTTGAGGCCGGCGTTGGCCTGCAGGGCGGCGTCGACGGCGGCGGTGGTGGCCTCGTCGAGGGCGCCTTCGAAATGATCCGAAAACAGATCGCGCACGTCGTCGTCGCTGAGGTGCGGGGTGGTCATGACAAGCTCCAGGCGGCGGACAGAATGGTTCATACGAGGTCGTCGAGGTGGGGGCGCAGGCCTTTGGCCAACTCGGCCCGGGCGCGGTGGAGCCGTGACTTCACGGTGCCCAGCGGCAGCCCGGTGACGTCAGCGATTTCCTCGTAGGAGAGGTCTTCGAGGTCCCGCAGGATGACGAGGGCGCGCTGCTCTTCTGGCAGGGCTCGCAGGTGTTCCTCCAAGACCGTCGACAGCTCGCGGGTCGACAGGCTTCGCACCGGATCGGTGCGGCTGCCCTCGCCGGTATCGGGGTCGCCGACGCTGCGGCCCATGACGGGGTCGTCGACGTCGACGTGGTGGCCGTGGTGCCGGCGCTTGAGGAACTTCAAGCGGTTGAGGGCCCGGTTCTTGGTAATCCGGTACACCCACGTCGACAGGCGACTCTCGCCACGGAAGTCGGGCAGGTGGTGATACATCGCGACAAAGACCTCCTGGGTCAGGTCCTCGGCTTCGCCCCGGTCGTTCAACATCCGCAGCGCCACCGACATCACCCGGCTGCCAAACAGCGTCACGAGGGCGTCGAAGGCGCCGGCATCGCCAGCGACGGCCCGGGCGGCGAGGGCTTCTTCAACGCCGTCGCCGTTGGCTGCACCGCGGTCGGCGGCCGTGGGGGAGGGCGCCGCAGCAGAGAAGGGGCGGGGGGTCACAGGGAGGAGGCTAGCGCCATTGGCCATCACCCACATCAAGACACCGTCATGAGCATCTGGTTCCCGTCCATCGCCGGCCCAGATCCAACGCCGGTCATGGC
>CAJBHN010000767.1 GCA_903952805.1 uncultured Myxococcales bacterium
AGGAACGCATGGTCTTTGCCGCCTCAGCCGCCAAACGCATCGTGCAGGTGGAGGGACGAGCGGTGCGTGGGTGCCGGCTCACGTTGGACAACGGCGATGAGCAGGACGGCTGTGTCGTCGACGTGGAACCCGGCCGCTCCGGCGAAGTCCTCGTCGAGCATGGCCTTGGCGCATGGAGGGCCATGCTCGGACCGCGCGAGCAACCGCTGCTGGCCGGCGTCCGCTTTGGCGCCCTCGACGCAGCCGGACTGTCGTCGCTGCCGATGCAGACCGCGCTGAGCGTCCGGGGGCCGGCCGTGGCCCGCCTGGTCCAGCTTCCACAGCGAGGCGTCTTGCGGGTGCGGGCCAGCGATGGCGTTTGCGGCGTGGCCCGTGGGGTGAACGTGCTGGCCGCCGACGGCATGGGCGACGGCTGCGATCTGCAGCTGGTGCTCGACGCCGGCAGCTATGCGATTTCCGCCCGTGGCTTTGGTGGCGCGCCGCTGGGCGGCACCCTGAGCTGGAGCACGACGGGGCTCGTCTCCCTCGACGAAGGCCTGGGCGCCGAACAGGTCGCTCTGCCCGGCGAGGCTCGCTTCTTCCAGATTGCGCTCCAATCAAACGGCGCCCTTGGCGTCGGCGTGCAAGTCGACGCCGAAGTCCTCGACTGCGCTCTGCTCAACGCCTACGGTGACGTCGTCGCTGACGGCTGCCAGATCTTCACCCGCTTGAAGGCAGGCACCTATACCTTGCGCATCCAAAGCGCCGTCGACAGCCCTCCACGACGCTTTCGACCGGTCGTCTTTGGTTTGAAGGGCGCCGACATCGACGTCCCTGACAGCTTCTTGCAGGACTTCTTTCGTCGGGTGCCACCGCCGACGCCGTCGTCGTCGTCGTCGTCGCCAACTGCCACCACGTCTTCATCGTCCACCCGGGAGCCGCGCTGATGTCGAGCTCGAGCCACACTCTTTCCCGCTCGTTGCGAGCCATCGTCGGCGTCGTCGGCGGCCTCATCGGCGTCGCAGCCATCGTTGGCGGCGTCGTCGCCTTCGCCGACAGCTACCGGCCCGCCGACCGCGTCACCCGCCTGCCGCCCAGTCAGACCGAGGTGCTGCCCGAGCGCTTCTTGCGCGGCTTCGATCCAGTGACTGTCACGTTCACCGGCGACGTCGGCGCTGGCCCCGGCCCCGCCGACGACGCCTCAACGCTGGCGACGTTGAAGCCTGCCTGGCCCGGCGCCTGGTCATTCGCCGACAAGCGCACGCTGCAATTCCGGCCCGCTGAGCCCTGGCCCGCCCTGCGCCGCTTCTCGATCGAAACCCGCGGCCCCGGCGCCGCAGGCACCAAGGTGTTGTCGACGATGATGACGGCCCCCCAGGGCATGCAACCCGACGATGGCGCCACCGGCCTGCCACCATTTCGCACCATGACGCTGACCTTCCCCCAACCGCTGGCGGTCGAGGTGCTCAAGACGATGTTGCGCTTTGAGGTGCGCGACCTGCCCGGCCTCAGCGATGCCAAGCGCCGACCGGTGGAGGGCTTTGCCCTGGCCCTGTTGCCGCGCAGCGAGGAGCGAGACCCAGCAACCTATGCCATCACGCTGGACGAAGAAGTCGGCGAAGGCTCCATGCTGGTGGTGACCCTGGCCCTCGCACTGGGTGATGAAGACAGCACCCTGTGGCGAGCACGGCTGTCGACGCGCACGGATTTCCGCCTCGAGGAGGTGAGCTGTGCCGGCACCCGGGTCAGCGTCGCTGGCAGCCCCCAGACCCAGGGCGACCAGGCCATCGACTGCGGCTCGGCCGGCGAGGAGCCCCAGTTGGTGTTTTCAGCTCCCGTCGGCGCCTTGAGCCTGACGTCGTTGAAGAAGCTCGTGCGCCTTGAGCCGGCGGTCCCCGATCTGTCACCTCGTATTGCCGGCAAGCGGGTTGTTCTCAGCGGGCGCTTCGCACCCGACACCCTCTATCGACTGCGCATCGGTGATGCCCCGGTCTTTGATGACCTCGGTCGTCGTCTGAAGAACCCTGGCGACGCCACGGTGCATTTCTTCGTCGGCTGGCAGCAGGCCCACCTGCGCGTCAAACAGGGCCAGGTCACCGTCGAGCAAAACGGTCCCCGCATGCTGCCCGTCAGCGCCTACGGCGACACGCGCGCCGACGTGCGCATCCACCGCATCGACCCCCGCCACACGGGGCTATGGCCCTTTGCCGACGACCCCGTCGTCATTGACGAAAGCAGCGCGCCGCCCTTCCCCGGCGAGGAGCCCGACATCGAGGCCGTGCCGGGGGCGGTGTCCCGCAGCGCGCTGGTCGAACATGTGCGCCTGTTGGGGGCCCCGCTGGTCTCGCGCCTGGTCGATCTCCCCAAGAAGACCGCCATCGGCACGACGTCGTTTGGTCTGGACATCGGCGCCTTGCTTGATCAGGCACCGGGCCTTGGTCGTCGACCGGCGGGCACCTATCTCGTCGGCGTCCGCCGCCTGCAGGGAGCTGCCGAGCGCAGCTGGACCCGCATGCAAGTCAGCAATCTGAGCGTCACCGCCGTCGAGGAACGATCGCAGGCGGTGCTGCTGGTGCGGGCCCTCGACAGCGGCCAGCCCGTCAAGGGAGCCGCCATCACCGTCGAAGCGATGACCGAAGCCCAGCCCGGCAAGCCCAGTGTGCTCGTAAAGCGCACCGTGTCGACCGAGGCCGACGGCCGCGCGGTGTTTTCCCCCGAGCCCTCCTGGGCTCGCCTCGTGCGGCTGAGTGTCGAACGCGGTGACGACGTGCTGATCATCGATCCATCCGATCCGCCGCCCCACTTCTTCAACAACCATTGGTCGGCAGGACGAGGCTTTCTCGCGATGCTCACCGAACCCGTGCCGCCGACGCGCAAGGACGACACCGCCCTGGGATTCTTGTTCAGCGAGCGCCCGATGTATCGCCCCGGCGAGAAGGTCTTCTTGAAGGGCTGGGCCCGTGAAAAGAAGGATGGCCTGCTGGCGATGCCCAGCCCGATTCGCCTGACCAAGACGGCCCCGCTGTTGCCGCCGAAGCTGACCATCAAAGTCACCCGTCCCAGCGGCGAGGAAGTGGCGTTGTCGACGACGACGACGGCGTTGTTTGGCGCCGACGCGACGTTTGACGACAGTGACCCGGCGACGGGGACCTATGTCGCGCGGTTGTTCGTGGGAGCCCAGCAAGAGCCGGTCGCGGTGCGGCGCTTCCAGATCGAGGCCTACCGAATCCCCACCTTCGAGGTGCAACTCAGCGGCCCCTCTCGCGCCCGTCTCGATCAGCCATTCAAGGTGCGCGCCAGCGCTCGCTACTACGCCGGCGGCTCCGTCGCTGAGCAAGCCGTCCGCTGGACCGTCACCCGGCGCCCCGCCTGGCACACGCCAAAGGGACGCGAGGGCTTCTTGTTTGCGTCGTCGTCGCAGTTTGCGCGGCCCGAGACCACTCCCAAGCCCGAGCAACAGAGCAGCACCGCGACCCTGGACGCCGCCGGCTCCCACAGCATCGAGGTCAACCCCGAAAAGGACCTCGACGGCAGCCCACGCACCTACCGTTTCGAGGCCACCGTCACTGGCGCCGACGACCAAGAGGTCAGCGCGGTCACCGAGGTGCTGGCCCTGCC
>CAJBHN010000768.1 GCA_903952805.1 uncultured Myxococcales bacterium
ACCTTGCGGCCCGGCACCACCTCGCTATGACGACGACGTGCAAGACACCCCACCACCTCCCGCTTCGCCGTCGCCGCTGTGGCTGGCGCTGGCCACTTGGTTTGGCACCGGGCTCTCGCCCAGGGCCCCCGGGACCGTCGGTACCTTGGGCTCTCTCGTGTTGTGGGCGCCCATGGTGTTGTTGGGTACGCCGTGGTGGGCGCGCCTGCTGGCCGTAGTGGTCGTCTTCGTCGTCGGCGTCGTCGCCAGCAACCAGGTGGTGCGCGTGCGGGGCGAAGACCCCCAGCTCATCGTCATCGACGAGGTGGCGGGTATGGGCATCACCATCTTGCTGGCGGCGCCGACGTGGCCAAGCCTGGTCGTGGGCTTTGCCTGTTTTCGGCTCTTTGACATCTGGAAGCCGTGGCCGGTGCGCTGGGCCGACCGCAAGGTCAAGGGCGGCCTCGGCGTCATGCTCGACGACGTGCTCGCCGGCGTCTACGCCCTCGCGGTGCTGACGCTCATCGAACGCGTCGCGTTCCCCGCCCTTGGCTTCTGACACCCACCCCAGGACACGCCGATGACGTCATTGCGGATTGCGGCTCTCTCCATTGGCGACGAACTCCTCGACGGCCGCATCAAGGACGGCAACACCCACGACCTCGGCAACGCCCTCAGCGCCCTTGGTCTGGAGCTCGGCGAGGCGCGGGTCATTCCCGACGTGCGCCAGACCATTGTCGACACCGTGCGGGCCCTGGTGCAGAACTACGACATCATCGTCACCTCGGGAGGGCTCGGACCGACCTCCGACGACGTCACCGCCGAGTGTCTTGCCGAGGCCGCCGGCTGTGGTCTGCGCTTTGATGAACCGTCGTTTGTGCGCATGCAGGCCATGTTCGAGGGCCGCGGCATCGAGATGCCCGCCAACAACCGCCGTCAGGCCATGCTGCCAGCGTCGTCGCGGACCCTGGTGAACCAGATGGGCACGGCCCCGGGCTTTGTCACCCCATTTGTCGTCGGCGACCGCAGCGTCGAGGTCTGGTCCTTCCCCGGTGTGCCCCGCGAATACCAGCACCTGCGCGACGACGAGTTGCTCCCCGTGCTGTTGCAGCGGCTGGGGTCGTCGGGCGCAGCGCTGACGCTGGTGCGCCGCACCCTGCGCTGCCTGGGGCTCGCCGAGAGCGCCATCGGCGAGCGCCTGACGCCCCTCGAAAAGGCCCACCCCGACGTGCGCGTGCAGTACCGGGCGGCGTTCCCGGAGATCATCGTGCGGCTGGTGCTCACCGTCGACGCCGGCGCCAGCGCCGCCGTCAACGCCCGCGCCGACACCCTCGCCGACGAAGCCCGCGCAGCCATCGGCAGCAGCGTGTGGGGCATGGGCGACGAGCCGCTGGAAGAGCGGGTCCTGACCGCCGCCCGCGCCCGCGGCTTGACCTTGGCCACCGCCGAAAGCTGCACCGGGGGCCTGGTGGCCAAGCGCCTCACCGACGTCGCCGGCAGCTCGGATGTGGTCCTGGGTGGGGTGGTGTCCTACGCCAACAGCGCCAAGGTTGCCCTGCTGGATGTGCCCGAGGCCCTCCTGGAAGCCCACGGAGCCGTTTCCGGCCCGGTTGCCGAGGCGATGGCTGCAGGCGCGCGCGCACGGCTGGGAGCGTCGTTGGCGGTCTCTGTGAGCGGCGTGGCGGGCCCCGGCGGTGGCAGCGCCGACAAACCCGTGGGCACCGTCGTCTTCGGGCTCGCGACCCCCGACGGTGTGACGAGCGTCAAAAAGAAGTTCCCCGACTTCGGCCGCGAGCGCGTCCGCGAGATGGCGGCGGCCACGGCGCTGCGGCTGCTGTTGTCGGCGTTGACGGGACCCGACAGCACGGGCGGCGAATCATGAAATTCCGCATCGACCATCGCTTCGACGGCTGCACCCTGGACCGTTTCGTCGCGACGTACTTTTCCGAGGACTTCAACAACGCCGTCGCCAAGGTGACCGGCCTGCGCACCCGCACCCTGGTCGAGGAGAAGGTCCACGCCGACGGTCGTAGTGAGCGCCGGGTCCGCAAGCATCCGCAGGTGACGCTGCCGGCGGCCATCAAGAAGTGGGCGAGTGAAGACCAGATCCACTACGACGAGGTCAGCACCTATGACCCCGCCCGCCAGGAAGTCCGCTTCCGCATCGACAGCAAGGCCAACGACCGGGTCCGCTTCGAGGGCGTCATCCGCTTCCAGCCAGACGGCAGCGGCGTCCGTCGGCTCATCGAGAGCGAGGTGGACATCAAGGCTCCCTTCGGCGTCGGCACCTTGATCGAGAAGTTCATCGAGGTCGAAGTCCAAAAGGGCTACGCCAAGGTGCAGCCATTTTTGCAGCAGTACCTCGACCGCCATCCCGCTGGCCCCCCCGATGCGTCGCCAACGACGACGGAGACTGCATA
>CAJBHN010000769.1 GCA_903952805.1 uncultured Myxococcales bacterium
CGAGTCCACCAAGCACGAACGCAAAGACCGCCGCTGTCGTTTTGTCTCTCACGTATTACTCCAAGTTATTGATTGACTGGATGAGCGTTGAAAAAATGTAGCTAATTGATCTTGTAGGCTCGCCCTGGGACGGATACCCTACTGCGCTTTCCCGGACGCTAGGGGATTCAGTGATTCCTGTTCCCCGTCGTGAGCAAGCCGTCGGCCATAGGCCCCGGGAGCATATCGCCGCACATCATTCAACTTCCTCAGCGCAACTGCCCGGTCATCGTAGGCGAATGGACCGTCGTAGACCGCGAAATTGCGAGTATCAGAAAGGCTCTCCCAATCTGCCATCCAAAGACGATGGAAAGAGGGATAATTCTTTTTGGCGGCAGAAGCAATGAATGAGTCCGCGGCCGAGGCCGTCGGAAAGACGGCGACCACGATGACCCAAGCGGGGCCTTCGGGTCTGATCTTCGTGGGATCACCCATGTCATCGGTCCCTGAGGTCGGGCCGAAGGCCGCCATGAACGGTTCAGGCGGATCCGTGTAGCGCTGCTCCTGTTCGATGACGACATAGCCGGCGTCCTCGTCGACGAAGCCGATGGCTACCCGACATTTCAGACCATCGTCACCGATCCACATTGTGGCGTCGAAATCATTGGCACGCCACGTCACATGGGCGTTTTGCGCGGTGCCGAGGGCAGCGGTCAGGCATTGTGTGTCACCAGCTGCACAGCGGACGGTGAGTCGGACCGGCGGCTTGCGATTGGGCTTGGTGCGGATCTCCGCCAGCACACTGAAGTGGGCGCTTGCGCTCTCGGTCCGTACACCCTCAATAAACTCTGGGTTGTGTGGTTCGAGTCCCACAAGCCCAAGGTACACGGAAAAGCGTGCGTTGGCGTCGGCCGCAGTCACCAACTGAGCCTTCACCGATTCGACGGTCGGCTTGTCGTTCCCCAATACCTCGCAGGCGACAAAGCCGTCGGGACCACCGATGACGTCATCGCAGTTGACCATGCACCATTCGCCGCTGTTCGCCTTCAACTCACATCGGGCTGCAATGGGCACCCGGCGGATCAACTCACCTCCCTGGTCGGCCGAGCGGCGCAGTCTCGCCGTTGACTGTTGAACGTAATTGTAGACGATGACGGGCTGCACCGGGAGCAGCTGCGCTTGCTCAACGTCGGCCACCCGTGAGCGCTCTGTTTCAGGCTGTTTGATGGCGTCGGTCCTCACGACGGGCCACAGGAAAAAAATCAGTCCGACGAGCGCGAAAACGCCCGCCATCAGGATGCTCAGGCCGAGAAAGCCCTTGCCAGCCCCGCTCACGACAGGAGGCGGGACTGTCGATGGCAACGGTGGCGGTGGCGGCGGTCCAGCGGCTGAACCCGCTGGCGTTGGGGCGGGCGTCGTAGTCAGTTTCGGTGTCGTCGCCACCGCCCGCCCAGCGCCGAGGCTAACGAGGTACGTTTCCCATGCTGGGCCGCGATGGACCGGGTGCTCGATGTGGCAAACGCCGTCGCTCCGCCCGAGACGATCAAGTCGCAGACAGGCAATGCCGTGGTGGTCAACGATCGTGATGCTCTTTGCGTCGAAAGTCACGCTCCCGATCCGCGCACCTGCGCCGTCCAATAAGGCACCGCGACGGATTGCGCAGTCGGCAACTTCCCGCCCGGCGATCTTGATCGGCGTCAGGACGCGCAGCGATCCAAAACGCCCCGTAAAGGCGAGTAGGGAGGATTCCCGTGCAAGGATGGATTCAGACTTCATCGGTCACTCCGTTGCGAGCGCGTACGGTTCGTCAGCAAGTCACATCGTCAAATCCAGAGCACCGGTGTCAATCGATGAATATGGAACTGACAATTTGGTCGCGCTCCGCGAGAGAAGGTAAAAAATAAGGAAGAAAAAAAGACCAGTATCCAGAAGTCAGGAATCAGAGTGGAAATACATCGCCACAGGCCTACTGTGCGCACCGGAAACCGTAGCGGTCGTCGCGCCCGGCTGGGTCGAACCCATCGCGGCGCGAGGCGCGGAGGACCGCAGGAGTGCCGCTCCAAGAGCCTCCACGCAACTCTTTGCTATTTGAATCATAGTCGCTGGCGGTCCATTCAGAGACATTTCCTGCCATATCCTTCAGGCCCCAGGGTGTGTCTCCGCTACCAAAGCTCCCCACCGGTGCAATCGCCGCCCAACCGTCGTCCTCGCCCAGGGTCACCCAGCCATTGTCTTGCCACATTTTCTTACTCGTTTCGCTCAGCGCCGTCGGGCAGTTGCTATCGCAGAAATTCGCCCGCCGTCCGGTCACGGGGTCGTTGCCCCACGGGTACACCCGAGACGATCCAGACTTGGCCGCGTACTCCCACTCCGCCGCCGTCGGCAGCCGACCGCCAACCCAGCGGCAGAACGAACCGGCGCCATCCCAATCGACACAATTCATCGGATGCTGCGAGCGCTTGTGGGCGGCGTTGCAGGTCTTTTCGGCGGTGTCGTCGTCGCTGGCATTGCAGGCATGTACCCGCACACACTCCTGATACGCGGCTACCGTCGTCTCGTTCTGCGCCATCCAGAACCCCTCGACCTTGCGCTCCCTACCCGGTTTCTCATCGCCGTCACAAGAGCGGTCCTGCGGCTCACAGCCCAGGCGAAACGACCCCGACGGCATCCACACCCAGGTGAGGCCCAAGGCGTCGCGGCGCGATTCACCGGCGCCGCGGCCACGATCGCTGTCGGTCGACTGCGAGACCATGGCGAGCCTGGGCCCTTCACAGGCGCTGCCGTTCCAGGTCGCCCCCGCCGGGCACTCCACCACCGTCGCGGCGCAAGCTCGACCATTCCAGGCACTGCCTGCCGGGCACAGGCTCACGCACACGCTCCCATTCCACGACGTCCCTGCTGGGCACTCCACCCGTGAGCGCTCTACTTCAAACTGCTTGCTGGCATCCGTCGTCGGGCCAGGCCGCAAGGAGAAAATTACTCCCGAGAGCGCCGCAATGATGCCAGCCATGACGATGCCCAAGACAAGATAAACCCTGGCATTCCCTATCTTGACAGGGATTGGGACGGTGGACGGCAACGGTGGCTGCGGCTGTCCGGCTGCTGAACTCGCCGGCGTTGGGGCGAGCGCCCCAGTCCAGGCCCTCATCGTACGGTATGGCACCGGCCTGGTCGCCGCCGCCGCGCCAGGCCCAGCGCCGAGGGTCGCCAGATACGTTTCCCATGCTGGGCCGCGATGGACAGGGTGCTCGATGTGGCAAACGCCGTTGCTCCGTCCAAGATGATCAAATCGCAGACAGGCAATGCCATGATTCTCGACGACTACGATGCTCTTTGCCGAAAAAATGACGTCCCCGAGCCGGCCGCCCTTGCCGTCCAACAAGACACCACGACGGATCTCGCAGTCGGCGAATTGTCGCCCGGCGAGATTAATCGGCATCAGGAAGCGCAACAATCCATGACGCCCCGTAAAGGCGAGTAGCTTGGATTCTCGTGCGAGGATGGATTCAGACTTCATCGGTCGCTCAGTCAGGAGCGCTCCTTCGCTCATTGATCAAGCTGGGGGTGTGCCGGCGGCTTCGTCCTCGGCTGGCCATACGAAAGACGACGCAACGCCGAGGGCGAGTACACCCAAAACGACAACCAGGCTCCAATTCGCCTGCTCTGCAGTTGTCAAATAACCCCACCACGGCAGCTTCAGACCCCAGTGGGCGGCGGCGCCGACGAACATCTTCGCGCCAATGAAGAACAGTACGAAGATCACCGCCTTCTCAAGTTGGCTCAGATAACGGACCAGCGCCTCGACGATGAAATACAGGGAACGTAGACCAAGCACTGCGAAAATCATCGCGGTGAAAACAATAAGCGGTTCCTTGGTGACAGATACGACGGCGGGCACGGAATCGAAGGAGAACATGACGTCCGACCCCTCGATAACCAAAAGGCAGACGAGGGCCGGCGTC
>CAJBHN010000770.1 GCA_903952805.1 uncultured Myxococcales bacterium
GATTCATGCATCGATGCGCTGACGTCGACGGTGTACTCCGACCCGGCGGTCGCCGACATCTGCCTGAACACGACTGGCTGACGCAGAGATGCGCATGGAGCACCGGCTCGCTGCCCGACGACGTCGATCGCCCGCCCCCCGGCGGGCGATCCCGTCGTCGGCTGCGCGCTCGGTGCGCGCGTTCACCCTCGTCGAGGTTGCGGTCGTCGCGGCGATCGTCGGCATCGCTGCGGCGATCTCCATCCCGGTGGTGGTCTCGACGGCGAAGAAGCACGCCTCCGAGAGCGCCCCGCAGCTGGTGGCCCAGGCGATCAGCCGCGGGCGCGACTCGGCGCGCGACATGCTGCGCTGCGTGACCGTGCTCGTGCGCGGGCCCCTCGTCGCGGATGGCCCGCAAACGATCGCCGCGTACCTGCACGACAGCCCGTCGTGCGCGCCCGACTTCGTCAACGCCAACAATCCCGGGGCGAACGCGACGACGATCGCCGAGATCAGCATCGCCGCCGACGCCGTCCGCAGCCTGTCGGTCCTGCGCCCGAAATCGGGGTGCGTCGGGTTGCCCCCGCCGGTGTCCTGCTACGAGACCGAACCGACGGCGCGCTTCGTCTTGCGGGCCGACGGGACGACCGACAAGCCCTACCGCATCCGGCTGACACGTCCCGACGACAGCACCGAGTTCTTCCTCGTCTTCCCGCAGACCGGCACGATCCGTTTCGAGAGGTGACCATGCGCGGCTTCGCGATGATCGAGGTTTTGATCTCAGCGTCGCTCTTGATCGTGGGCATCACGGCCGCCGTCGACCTGCAAGGTTCGATGAGCCGCAATGTCGCCACGCAACGGCGCTTCCTGACGGCCAACGAAGTCGGCGAGCAGACGCTCGAGCGCCTGCTCGTGCTCTTCGGCGGGAGCGCCACGCTCAGCCCTGGACGCCACGACGGTCCGGCCTACAACCAAAACGGCGTTCCGGCTGCCGACGGCCTGTTCTCGACGAGTTGGGAGGTCACGTCGAACACGCCGGTACAAAACGTCCGTCGCGTCGTGGTGGAGGTACGCTGGCGCGACTTCGGTCGAGACCGGCTCCTCAAGTTCACCACGTTTCGTTCCTGATCAATGTGACCGATGTGACCGATGTGATCGATGGGGCCGATGAAGACACGCGCATTCTCACTGGTCGAACTGATGATCGCGCTGGCGATGGCGACGGCCATTTCGGCGGCGGCGTTGATGGCCAGCGCGCAGATCGGTCGGGTCATGAGCGACACGCGCCGTCGCGTGATCGTTCTGGACGAGGCCAAGCGCATCAACGAGGCGTTGACCACCGAGATCCAGGAATCGGGGGGCAGCCCTCTCGCCCCCAACCGCGTCGTCGTCGTCGACAACGGCGCCTGCGCGGCCATCGCCGGACTCACGACGGACGCCAACATCCCCGCCTGCGACGGCAACGACCGCCTGCTGTTGACCTCGGTGCGCACCACGTTTGTCACGAGCACCGGCGTCGAACGATCGCTCGGCACCTGCGACGTCGTCTCGGTCAACGGCTCGGTGCTGCAGCTGCAGGCCGACACCAACGGCAACTGCTCTTGCCTGTTCCCCGAGAACCCGGTCGGCCGCGGCATCATCGACGACGAACCATCGCCGTATTCGCGCTCGACGGTGTCGCTGGTGCGCGAATCCGATGGCGCGGTGTTCCGCCTGAACGTGAAGTCGACGGTGCGCGGCTGCGCGCTCAGCGTGCCGGCAGGCGCCGGCAATCCGCCCAACAGTGAGCTCGGCCCGGGCGTCATCGTGCCGGTCACGCAGCGGCTCTTCTTCTCGGCACCCGACCCGACGTTGCCGCAGGCCCGCCAGATTCGCGTGTGGAGCGACGTCGCCCATGGCAGCGACCACCCCGACGGCGTGCCCTCCATCGACGAGCTGTCCCTGTTTGCCGACCATGTCTACTCCTTCCAGGTCGCTCTCGGCTACGACGCCGGCGACGACGGCGACCTCGTCGACAGCTCGGCCACCGACGACGAGTGGGTCGGCAACGTTCCCGCCGATACACGGCCGTCGGCCATCGCCGACGATGGCCTGCTGCGCATGGTGGGCATCGGCATCGTCGTCGGTGACCGCGTCGCGCTCACGGGCACTCCGGCGCAGATCTTCGACGGCCCCACCGTCGCGACACCTGGC
>CAJBHN010000771.1 GCA_903952805.1 uncultured Myxococcales bacterium
GGTGGTGGGTGGCGCCCTGTTGATGAGGGGACTGTGCGGCAGGCCGACGATCACCGACACGACACATGTCAGGTCATGTCAGAAATGGTGTGATTCATCACACACGGCGACATCGCTTTGTCACGACGTCGCCGGGCCGCTATCGGAGCACGGCGTCTGGTCGTCTTTTTCTTTCCCGTTGTGGCGCAGCTGAGGATTCCGATGCGAAACGATGAACGGGACCGGGTGCGGGGAGCGTTGTTGGGGCTCGCCGTCGGTGACGCGCTCGGGGCTCCGGTGGAATTTTGCCGGCGTGGTTCGTTTCCGCTGGTGACCGAGATGGGGGCGGTGCCGGCGGCGCGTTTGCCGGCGGGTGCCTGGACCGACGACACGGCAATGGCGCTGTGTTTGGCGCAGAGCCTCCTTCTGCGCCCCGATTTCGATGGCCACGACCTGCTCACGCGCTTTTGTCGCTGGCGAGATTTCGGCGACAACACCAGCACCGGGCGCTGCATCGGCATTGGTCAGAACACGCTTCGGGCGCTGTCTCGCTTCTCTCGCACCGGGGCCGTGACGGCCGATGCCACCCGGCGTGCCGACGGCAATGGAGCGCTGATGCGCGTCGCGCCGGTGGCGTGTCGGCATTGGCGGTCGACGACGAAGGCCGTGGCCATGGCTGCCAGCCAGAGCCGCACGACCCACGCATCCGAGCTGTCGGCGGCCGCGTGCGAGCTTGCCGTCGATGTCATGGGCGCGTTGATCGCCGGCCATCGGTGGGACGATGTGTGGCCGCGTCCGGTGGCCGCGGCCTGGCCCGGGGAGATCGCGCGTTTGGGCCAGGGTTCATGGCGATCGTTGACCGTCGACGCCGTGTCGTCGTCGGGCTTCGTCGTGCATACGCTGGAGGCGGCGTTGTGGGCCGTTGGGACCACCAGTTGTTTTGAAGACGCCGTCGTGCGCGCCGTGAATCTTGGCGACGACGCCGACACCGTCGGTGCCGTCGCCGGACAACTGGCTGGCGCGCGCTACGGCGCCAGCGCCATTCCCGCACGCTGGCTGTCGATGCTGGTCAAGCGCGAACTGGTGGAAGACTGCGCCGACGCCCTGGCCGCCGCCTGCGACGCCGTCGACGCCGTCTACGCTGACGCAGACGACGTCGATCGGCCCACCCGGCCATGACGCTGCGCAACCGCCCGCTGCTGCGGATCGGGCGGTGTCGACCGCCGACCCGGCACCACGCGCCAAAGGCGGTGCGTCGGCGCTAGAGTGCGCCCATGAATCACGCCGGCGACACCCGCATCCTGCGTGGGGGCTTCAACGCCGAGCGCCTCGACTGGTTGTGCTCGTTCGCCAATGCCAACGGGCGCATCGGCATGGCGGCACTGTCAGCCGCTCAAAAGCAGACCCGCACCGACGAGCCCGCCACGCTGCGCGACAAGGCCATCGGCGTCGTCGAGCTCGTGGCGTTGCTGAAAGTCTACGGCACCAGGGATGCGAGTGGCGAAAAGAGCCTGAGCATCGCGGGCATTCGCGACCTCTACCAACACGCTCGCTTCCCCGAGGAATGGAAGGCCCAGCTCGCCGGCGCACCGACGGTGAGCCCAGCAAAGACTGGTCTCACGCGCTTGATCGGCGGCATCGTCGACATGGCCTATCGCCAGCTCGGTACGTCGTCGGGTCGCTCACAAATGGGAATGGATCTCGCGTTGGCTCGCGATCCCCAACTCAACCAGACCTCGGCCATGGGGCTCGCTCAGAGCCTGTGCCCGGCAGGGCCGCCGGTGGCGACGCCCAGGGCTCAGGTTGACCAGAGCCACGCTGCTGCACCCTGAGGTCGACGACGACGGACCACGGGCAGGGGCTGGGCTACGCGATACCGACCGTACCCGGTCGAGGAGTCGGAGCTGGGCAGCGGGTCTGCGAGCCGGCATGGCTCCCCGGCCGGGAGACCGTTGACGACGATCGCGTCGTCGGCCACGTCGAGGCGCCACCCAGGGGCAGCCCGTGGCGGGTCCGTCTGGGACCACGACCCCGTCCACCCATTCGCGAGACTGAAGACATGCGCACCATCGGCAAGACCATGCTTCAAGGGCTGCTCGCGATTCTCCCGATCGGGCTGACCCTCTACCTCGTGTACTGGCTCGGCATGGCTGGCGAGCAGATCCTCGTGCCCTTGCTCAAGACGTTGTTGCCAAAGGGCGTCTACCGACCCGGCTTCGGCCTCGTGACCGGCCTGGTGCTGCTGTACGTCGTTGGGCTCGTCGTCAACGCCTGGGTCGTCAAAAGCGCGTTGCGCATCACCGACGACCTCATTGGGCGGATCCCGGTCGTCAAGACCCTGTATTTTGCCATCCGTGATTTCACGCGTTTTTTCCCGTCGACCGAGGGCCAAAACGAACTCAAGCGGGTGGTGCTGGTGCCCATGGGCCCGGGCAAGGCCATCGGCTTTGTCACGGCCGAAGCTGGCGCTGGTTTGTCGCTGCCGCCGATGCCAGCTGACGGCGTCGATGACCTCGTCGCCGTCTATTTGCCGATGAGTTACACTGTTGGTGGTTACACATTGTTTGTGCATCGCCACGACATCGAGCCCATTGGGCTGTCGGTGGAGGCGGCCATGCGATTGGTGTTGATGGGTGGCGTCCAGGGCGCGGCGCCGTCGTCGTCTGCGCCGTGACCCGATGCCAGGAGTGAAGTCATGAGCGACAAGATCCCTTCCATGAAGACCGACCGGGACGCGTCCCAGCAGCCGACGGCGTCGCGATTTGGGCGTTTTGCGCGCATGTCGGGCTTGACCGCTGGCGTCACCGCCCGTCACCTGGGTCAAAAGATGATGGGGGTCTTTCAATCCGATGAGCAGAAGCAGGTGTCGGCGACCGAGGCCCAGCGCAAATCGGCTCAGCAGATCACAAAGACCCTCGGCGAGCTCAAGGGTGCCGCCATGAAGGTCGGCCAGATGATGGCCACCGATCCCGAGTTGCTGCCCCCCGAGATGATCGCCGAGATCTCTTCGCTGCAGCATTCGGCACCCGCCATGTCTTTTGACGTCGTCAAAGGCGTCGTTGAACAGGCGCTTGGCCAGCCGCTCGCGGCGGTGTTTTCGCAGTTTTCAGCGGAGCCCATCGGCGCTGCCAGCATCGGTCAGGTTCATCGCGCGACCTTGACCGACGGCACCGATGTCGCCGTCAAAGTCCAATATCCGGGCATCGCCGACACCATTCACAGTGACATGGGCAATCTGGGTTCGTTGTTGAATCTGCTGCGGCTCAATCTGCCCAGGGAGCGCGTCGACGCCTATCTCGACGAGTTCACCAAGGTCATCCAGGCCGAGAGCGACTACCTGCAGGAAGCCATCAACCTGGAGCGCTTTTGTGTGCTGTTCAAGAGTTTGCCCGGGGTGCGGGTGCCGGCCCCGGTGCACGAACTCACCCGTCGCAATGTCCTCGTCATGGAATTCATCGACGGCGTCCGCCTGGATGGCTGGTTGGCATCGGCACCCCAGGCGCAAAAGGACGCCCAGGGTCGTCGCCTCATCGAGATCTTTCTGCAGAGTGTGCACCGCAATCAGGTGCTGCACGCCGATCCCCATCCAGGCAATTTCCTGGTGCTGCACAACGCGCCCCTCGTCGACGGCGCCCCGCCCTTGTGCATCCTTGACGCCGGCTGCGTCCGCGTCTTTGACGCCGCGTTCACCGACAAGCTGATTGGGTTTCAAGCGGCCATGTGGCGCCATGACCTTGATGCGCTGCAGGCCTCCTGGCGTGGCCTGGGCTTCATCGACCTCGATATCGATCCCGAGGTCATCTACGAATGGAACGAGCTCATCCTCGCTCCGTTGTTGGAGGACCGACCCTTCGATTTTGGCACTTGGAAGATCCAGGACGACGCCATGACGTTCATGCTGGCCCATCCGCGCGTGAAGCTCTGGTCGCCACCCCGCGAACTTGTTTTTTATGTGCGCACGCTGGTGGGCCTGCGGGGATTGCTGGCCAAGACCGGTCTCACGGTCAACGTCTACCAACTCGCCCGGGCGATGGCCGAGGAGCGCGGGGTGCTCAAAGCCAGCCGCCACTGACGCGCGGCGCCGGGCGGCGAGCGCTTGGCGTCAGCGCTTGGCGTCAGGACCTTGCTGCCAGGCCTGCAGACAGGATTCGCGGTAGGCGAAGAAGGTGCCGGCCTCGATGGCGGCGCGGGCCCCCTCCATCAGTGAGAGGTAAAACGCGACATTGTGCAGGCTGCCCAGCCGGTAGAAGAGCAGTTCACCGGCGTTGAACAGGTGCCGCAAATAGGCTCGTGAAAACGTGCGGCAGGTGTAGCAAGCGCAGTCGGGGTCGAGGGGACCGTCGTCGTCGCTGTAGCGGGCCGACTTGATGGCGAGCTTGCCCCGCGAGGTGAACATCGTCGCGTTGCGGGCGTTGCGGGTGGGCATCACGCAATCAAACATGTCGACGCCGCGGGCGATGCCGTCGAGGAGGTCTTCGGGGGTGCCCACGCCCATCAGATAGCGGGGCTTGTGAACGGGCATATGGGGCGTCGTCGCCGACAACGACCGCATCATGTCGGCCTTGCCCTCGCCGACGCTGAGGCCGCCGATGGCCCAGCCAAACAAGTCGTGCTCGCCGGTGAGTTCTTTGGCGTGCTCTTCGCGCAGCTCGTCGTAGATGCCTCCCTGGATGATGCCAAACAGCCGGCTCTCGGCGCGCGTCATGGCGGCGTTGCTGCGGCGCAGCCACCGGGTGGTGCGGTCCATCGCCTTCTTGACGACGTGGCGGTCGGATTCGCCCGGCGGACATTCGTCAAACGCCATGATGATGTCTGCGCCGAGCAGCATCTGCACGCGCATGCTTTCTTCGGCGGTCATGCGATAGCGACGGCCGTCGAGGTGGCTTTGGAAGGTGACGCCGTCGTCGTCGATCTTGGCCAGGGCCTTGCCCCGGGTCCCTTGCGACAACGAGAAGACCTGAAAGCCGCCGGAGTCTGTGAGGATTGGGCCGTCCCACGCCATGAACCTGTGCAGACCGCCGCGAGCGGCGACGGCCTCGGGCCCCGGGCGCAACATGAGGTGGTAGGTGTTGCCCAGCAGAATCTGGGTGTTGACGCCCTTGAGGTCGTCGGGGGCGAGGGCCTTGACGCTGCCAGCGGTGCCGACGGGCATGAAGATGGGCGTCTGGATGACACCATGTGGCGTCGTCAGACGACCCCGTCGCGCGGTGCCAAGGTCACCCGTCTGGGTGCTGAGGAGTTCAAATGAAAAAGTCACCGTCCTGTTGTGACGACGTCGTCGACGTCGGTCAATGACGTCGGTCAATGACGTCGGTCGATGACGTCGGTCGATGTCGAAGGTCGATGTCGAAGGTCGATGTCGAAGGGCGATGTCGAAGGCGATGCGGCGAGAGCAGGCTCGCCCTGGCGTTGACGGCGTTGACGACGACCCTCGCAGCGTCGAGGGTCGGCGGCACATGCATCCACGCGACCAGCTCCAGGGCACCGGCATCACCCCCAAGCACAGCTTCGGGCAGAACTTCCTGCACGATGAGCATCATCAGGAGCGCATCGCGACCCTGGCGGTGGCGTGTGCGCGGCCTCGCCGGGGAGAAAAGCCCCAGGTCGTCGAGTTGGGGCCCGGTCTGGGCGCGTTGACGGCCCGGCTGCTGGAGCGCGACGTCGACGTCATCGCTGTCGAACGGGATCGCGATCTCGTGCCCCTGCTGAAGAAGCGCTTCGCCGCAAACGGCAGCGGCGCCAGCCTCACCGTCGTCGAGGACAACGCCATCACCTGGCCCCTGACGCCCGAAAACGGCGTGCGCGACGGCTTCGCCCTCGTGGGCAATCTGCCGTACCACCACGCCGCCGACCTCTGCCTGCGCTGCGTCGACAGCCTGCCTCGCATCGGCGGTGGCTGTTTCTTGATCCAGCTCGAAGTCGGCGAGCGCATCGCCGCCAGCCCCGGCGGCAAGGACTACGGCGTACTCAGCGTGCTGCTGCAGTCCCGCTTCGACGTCACCATGCCCCACCGGGTGCCACGGGGCGCATTTTGGCCGGTCCCCGAGGTCGACGGTGGCGTCATCGTGCTTCGCCCCCTGCCGGCGGATCAGGTTGCTCACGACGTCTCGTTTGACGACCTGCGCGTGACCGTGCGGGCGGCGTTTCAGATGCGGAGAAAGACCCTGCGCAACGGGCTGATGGCGCTGGCCACCAGCCGCGGCAAGGACATCGACGCCGTCTTCGACGCCGCCGGCATCGACCCCCGCACCCGCGCCGAGCAGGTCGGGGTCCAGGGCTTCGAGGCCCTCACCAGGGCCCTGGCGATGGGCAACCTGGCGACGAAGGCCGCCCCGCCGCCTGCGCCGCCCGCGGTCATCACGGCGGCCACCAGCCCGGCAGTGGTGGCGATGGTGATGGCGGCGGTGGCCCCCGCCGTCGCCCCGGCACGCGAGCCCGTCGCCCAGCAGGCGCCCCAGCAAGCGACGAAGAAGGCGCCGAAGGCGACGACGAAGAAGGCGGCGAAGGCGGCGAAGGCGACGCCGAAGAAGGCGGCGAAGGCGACGAAGGTGACGCCGAAGAAGGCGACCAAGAAGGCGGCGAAGAAGGCGCCCAAGAAGGCGCCCAAGAAGGCGACCAAGAAGGCGGCGAAGGCGACGAAGAAGGCGCCCAAGACGACGACGAAGACGGCGCCCAAGAAGGCGACGAAGAAGGCGCCCAAGACGGCGACGAAGAAAGCGACGAAGACGACGACGAAGAAGGCGCCCAAGAAGGCGACGCCGAAGAAGGCGAAGAAGAAGGCGACGTGATCCGCACTGACAAGTGTGGAAACGTGGGGAAAAGACCCATGTGTCCGCCGTCACAAATCGACCTTGCAGCCGTGCCAAGGTCTGCCCATGTTTGACGCCGCCATCCTTCTCGCTGCCGGTCCGGGTCGCCGGATGCTGCCCGTCACGCAGACCCCCAAGCCCTTGCTGCCGTTGTCGGGGCAGCCTGGCAGTGAGCGCTTCCTTGATTTTCACCTGACGGCCGTGGCCAGTGCCGGTGTGCGGGCGGTCGCCATCGTCGGCACTCGCGCCGTCACCCGGGCCCCGCTGCGCTCGATCTTGACCCTCGGCCCCGGCGTCGAGGTGCGCATGGTGGAGAGCACGGTCGACCCCGCCAGCCACGGCACGGCCTGGAGTCTGGGGCTGGCGCTGGAGGAGGCCAGCGACATGCTGGCGGGCAAGCGACTGCTGATCATCAACGCCGGCGTGGTCTACCACCCGTCGCTGCTGGCTCGCCTCGCTGCCCATGACCCCGGTCGCAGCGCCGTCCTCGTCGGCGCCAGCCGCAGCCCGGGTGCAGCCGAGTGCTGGGTCCACGACGATGCACCGGCCTGGGCGGGCCGTCTGGGTCGTGGGCTCGACGGCACGCCGGCGGTCGAGGGCCTGGTGTGTGCCGGCGGGCTGCTGGGGGTCACGTCGGTGACCGCTGGCGACGTCGAAAGCCTGCGCCGGGCGGTGCGTTGGGCCGTGGACCACACCAGCGGCCGAGCTCGTGCCCGCTACGACGAAGCCATCCAGATGCTGGTGGAGCGAGGCCGGGTGGACGCCGTCTCCGTCATAGACAGCGACCGCTTCCTCGCCGTCGACACTCCCGACGACTACGCCCACCTCATCACCGAGCATTGGCCCGCGCTGCAGCAGGCTCGCTGACGCTTCAGTTCTCCATGCGGTCGTCGTCGTCGTCGGCGGCGCTGTTGTCGTCGTGCTTGTCGTTGAACGCTTGCAGCGCCGACGAAAGCCCATGCAGCACGTCAGTCCTCTGTGCGTGGTCTGTCTTGGATGGGCAGCAGTGTCCCATCGCGCATGGCGTCGACGGTGCGGTTGAGGATCTCGCCACTGAACCCTTGCTGGATCCACAGGCCCATGGCCTCGTCTTTGGCGATGACCCCCTGGCCGTCGGCCTGTGCCCTCGGTCGATCGGCGGAGGCCACGCAATCGGCCGTGGGTGGCACCGATACTCTTGTCAGCGTTTTTTCCACAAACCACGAGCGAGCCATGACGCTGACTGGCCCGGGCTTTTTCTATCTGTCGCAGGTGAAGCAGCTTGCCACTCCCGCCGAGCGGCTGCATTTCCTGGAGAGCAAGACAGCCGACGGTTCACTCGACCTCGCCAACGCGACCGAGATCGCCCGAGAAGTGCAACTTCCCGACCCCAGTCTCAAGCGCTTGATGGAACTGGGCAGGTTGGTGGGCAGTACGCCGTTGTTTGTGCCGGGTTTCGCCGAGCATCGCCGTCCATCGTCAGGTGGGTACTCCAGTTTTGGTCTGCGCCTGCAGACGATGATGGACAAACCCGCCGCGTCGTCGACCCAAGAGGCGATCCAGCGAGTCGTCGACCGACATCGATCGCTTCTGCACTCGTTTGGCCCCCGCGAACGAATCGAATGGGGACTCATCGTCCGATTGACCAAAAGCCAGGTGAAGGATCCCGTGGCGCTGGAGGCCGGCCTCGAGAACATCGCCGGCGAACTTGGGGCGAACCGGGTTTCGACCCAATCCAATCGTCAGCGTCCAGACATCGATACGTTACAAAATATCCGTCGCGGACTGCTGATGAATATCATGAATGGCGACGATTTCGATGCGGTGTATAGATACACTCGGGACAATGCCATCAATGCCACTCTGCGCCAATTCAGCGGCAAAGACAACATCCCTGGACATGAGATGTCGTCGACGCGTCCTGCGCTGTCCTCGGTCGTTCAAGGGAGCAGTCGGCATGCGTATGAGCCCAAAAGCAACGTAACGACCGGTCATTTTATATACACTCTTGACCACGCTCTGAATACGCTCAAGGAGATTCAAGGACAAGATAAGTCAACGTTGTACCGCGCCACCCTGTTTCGTCGTCCGTGGGTCGATTCGATGATTCAATCGGGTCAATTCATGGACCACGGTTACGTCTCCACATCTCGATACCAGGACAAGCTTCTGGGGTTTTTCCGCAACGAGTGGTCGACGCGCTTTGATGATGAAGTGCCTGTATTGATGGTTTTTGAGACCAACAAGAGTGTGGACTTGTCCTGCCTGTCGCGTTTCACCAACGAGAGTGAACACCTGATTCCCCGCGACGAGCGATTCAATGCCCGGTTCATCGGCTATCGGCGCGATATGTGCGCCGGGCTTGCCGTTGCCGACAGTGAGAACTGGGCGGTGTTCGTGATGACCGATGACGACCACGTGCCGGCTGCGCAAACCATCCGCTCCATCGAGGAACTGGCAAAGCAAGGGCTCAGTCCCCCTGGCGGGACCGACGCTGTCGACGCAAAGCCCCCGTCGGGGCCTTGATGTCGGCCCCACCGCGATGATCGAGGGCGTTGCTTCGCGTGTCGCGACCACCCACCCACCCACCCA
>CAJBHN010000772.1 GCA_903952805.1 uncultured Myxococcales bacterium
ATGCTCAACCGCCGCTTCAAGGGTGAGTTCGCCATGATCGCCGTCAGCGTCGACGACGACCAGGCCCAAATCGGCCGTTTCTTCGGCAGCGACAAGCCAAGTTTCACGGTGCTGTGGGACAGCGACAAGCGCGCGTCGGGTACCTACGGGTCACGCAAATTTCCGGAGAGCTACTTGATCGACCCGGAGGGCCGCATCGCCGCCAAGTTCACGGGGCCGCGTGACTGGTACAATCAAGGCACGGTTCAGTACTTCGACGACGTGCTGCGCGGTCGGCGCAAGCCCGTGACCTGACCCAAACACCATGCGTTGTGAGCGGCGGTCGTTCAGCCGACGGCGTCGGTCACCAGGCCCGCCCGGGCTGCCTCGTCAGCGAGATGCCTTGAAGCCAGCATCCCGCACGCGGCCTCGGTGTTCTTGCCACCCGAGTACCGGCGCACGACGGGTTGCTTGAGGGCTTGCAGAGCGTCCAGCAACCCTCGCAATTCCAGCGCCGACGGAGGTCGGAAGCCGCCGTCTTCAATGCTGCGCGAATCGTTGACGTCGATGAGGTTGATCCGCAGGGGAACATCTCCCAGCAGGGCCTGCAGCGACTGCACTTCGTCGATGCCGGTGTTGACGCCAGCCATCAAACAGAACGCCACCGTGACGCGGTCGCCACTGGCTTGATGCAACGCCCGGATGGCACCAGCGACCTCGTCAATCGACCACTGCCTCGCGATGGGCAGCAACGCCTTGCGTCGCTGCGCCACCGTCGAATGGAGCGACACGACCAGCCGAAACTTGTGCCCCTCCACGGCGTACCGGTGCATCTGCGGCACCAGACCAACCGTCGAGATGCTGATGTTTCTGGCGTCGATTCGGCCGCCGCAGGGGTCGCTCAAGACGGAGGCGGCGCCAATGACCTCGTCATAGTTGTGCAGGGGTTCACCCTGCCCCATGAAGACCACGCCCGTGAGGCGCTCACCGGGCCGCAGACTTGCTCGCACGGCGAAGACTTGCCCGACAATCTCAAAACGCTGCAGCTGGCGACGTAGACCAAGCCGGCCCGTCGCACAGAACACGCAGCCCATCGCACAGCCCACCTGCGAAGACACGCACACCGTGAAGTGGCCAGGCTTCTCCAACGGAATCTTGACCGCCTCCACCAGCGCGCCATCATCCAGGCGCAACAGGAATTTCTCGAAGCCATCGACGTCGTCACGGACCACTTCGGCGATGGAAAGCGGCGTCCGCCGGGTCAGCAGTTCCAGGCCTGCACGAACGCCTTTGCTGACGGGCCGCTTCATCCCCTCAAGGCTGTCGTGCCCCTCGGACAGCAGGCGACCAAGGATGCGACGGGCCTCAGCCTCCGTGCAGACGACCCCGTGATCGGCGAAGAGGGCCACCAGTTCTGGCGCTCGCACGCCGTAGAGATGGAGGCGGCCGTCGGGGACAGCAGGGACAGCGGGGCTGACGTTGGCGATGGCGTCGTCGTCGACCACGGTGAGCAATGACATGCCACCATACTCCTGTGTCGCCTTTCGCGGCACAACCCCCCTGACGTCGCGCGCGCCGACGGCTACCAAGGGCTCATGTCTGTCGCCCAGCCACCTGCCGAGCCCGCTGCCCTCGCCGGCGTCGTTACCCGCCCCACCATCACCCAGCTGCTGTCGTTGGCGGCGCCGGTGGTCGTCAGCCGTTCTGCCCAGGTTGTCGTCGGTTTCACCGATGCCGCCATGGTGGGCCAACTCGGCGAGAGTGCGTTGGCGGCGACGACGACCGGCGCGATGAACACGTTCAACATCCTCGTGTTGCCGATGGGCATCGTCTTTGTCGTCCAAAGCTTCGCCGCCCAGATGACGGGGAAGGGTGACGGCGCCGGCGCTCGACGCTTTGGTTGGTACGGCCTGGCGCTTGCGTTGCTCACGCAGGTGGTGTGCTTCGCCGCCATTCCCCTCGTCGACGATGGCGTCGCCCTGTTTGACTACGACGACGACGTCAAGCAGCTGATGTCGACCTATCTCGGCGTGCGGCTGTTATCCGGCGGGGCAGCCATTGGGTTGGAGGCCCTGGGCGCCTGGTACGGAGGCGTCGGGAATACGCGGCTGCCGATGGTGGCGCAAATCGCCGCCATGGCCCTCAACGTCGTGTTCAACTGGATCTTCATCTACGGCAACCTCGGCGCACCGGCGATGGGTGTGGAGGGTGCAGCGCTGGCGTCGACCATCGCGACGTGTCTGGCCTTTGCCCTGCTGCTGGGCTTGTTCGCCATGAAGGTCGGGGTGCCTCCCGTCGAGGGGACCCGGCGACCACTGAGCATCCACGAGTTCAGCCGCTTGCTGCGTTTTGGCGTCCCCTCAGGCTTCAACTGGTTCATCGAATTTCTGGCGTTCAGCTTCTTCATCAACGTCACGTTGCCGGTCCTTGGCACCTCGGCTGTCGCGGCCTTGATGTCGGTGATGCAGCTGAACTCGGTCGCCTTCATGCCGGCGTTTGCCCTCGCCAGCGCTGGCGCCATCTTTGTCGGGCAAGCCATCGGCGCCGACGCCCGCGACGACGTCCCCCACACCGTCAAGCTGACCATGATGGCCGCCGCGGGGTGGATGGGCATCGTGGCACTGGTGTATCTGGCGGCGCCTCGCTTCTTCATGGGCCCCTTCATCGCCGACAACGCGAACCCCGAGGCAGCCGAGGCTTTTTTGAAGGTGGGCGCCCACATGCTCGTGCTGTCGTGCTTGTGGCAACTCTTTGATGCCACCTCCATGGTGCTGTCGGAGGCCCTGCGCGCAGCGGGCGACACCTTCTTCACCTTTCTTGCTCGCTTCGGCATCGCCTGGGCGTTCTTCGTGCCCGGGGCGTGGCTCACGGTCCGCAAGTTTGGCGGCGACGAATCGGCTGCGGTGCTGTGGCTGGCGGGATATCTGGGCTTGTTGGCATTGGCGCTGGGCCTGCGCTTTCGCAGCGGCCGCTGGCGAACCATTGAACTGACCGAAGAGGTCCTCGTGTAGCCCTGCCCTCCTGGGCTCACTGCCAACCATCGACGCCGCGAAAACGTGGAACACGTGGAACACGTGGAACACACCGTCGGCCGCTGTCGGCAGCCCCATCGAACATGGTCGGTGTGGATC
>CAJBHN010000773.1 GCA_903952805.1 uncultured Myxococcales bacterium
GCTCTCCTCGGCGTGTGACTCGGGTCCCAAGCCGGGCCAGGAAGGCGCCTACTGGGGACAGAAGCTGCTGGAGGAAAAAGACCCGGCCAAGCGGGACGCCGCGATGAAGCACCTCCAAGAGGTCAAGGACCCGACCTCGCTGCCGTTGCTGTACGAAGAAATCAAGCAGCCGATCAGCGAACAGCGCGCCAGTGTCGTCGAGCTCATCGGTCTCATCGGAGACGGATCGTCGGTGCCGGCTCTGGTCGCGGCCATCGATCCCCTCGCGGGAGCCGGGCGCGACAAGGAGGCGCGTATGAAGACCAACGCCAACGAAAAGGCCATCCGCGCGTTGATCCGTCTCAGCCAAAACGATCCCACAGTTGCGCAGAACACTGAGGTCAAAGCCGCGGTGATGAAGTTGCTCAAGAGCAACTCCCTTGATGTTCAACTCGCCGCCATCACCGCCCTCGGCGACTTGAGGATCACCGACGCGGTCGACGTCCTCGTTGAAATCGCCGACGGCCACCCCAACAACTTTATCGTCAAGAACGCTTGCGAGGCCCTCACCAAGATTGGCGACCCTCGTGCCGCCGAAGTCATGGCCAAGCTCATGTTCTTCGAGCGTGAAGGCGTCAGCTTTTACCGAGAGTCCAGCTATGGCCTGTTCATTCTCGGGAAGGCAGCGCTGCCAGTGCTTGATTCCCTGTGGAAGGCGAACTTCAAAGCCATCGACCAGTTTCACATCGATCCGTTGGTCCAGCAGACCAAGGCCGTCGTCGTGTACGGCGACATTGCCGACCCCTCCACGTTTGACCGCATCATCGAAGCCGCCCAAACCCAGGGAGGGGTGACGGGCCAGGCGTTGATGCGCATCGAAGGTCAGCGCGCTGCGGGCCGCATCGGCCTCGACAAGGTCACCCCCGGCCTCAAAAAGCAGATGGACAACGTCGACATCAGTCAGTCGGAGCATGCCCT
Organism: uncultured Myxococcales bacterium; assembly: GCA_903952805.1. GTDB lineage: Bacteria > Myxococcota > UBA727 > UBA727 > VGSZ01 > VGSZ01. The sequence goes on from CAJBHN010000773.1 coordinate 958, forward strand.
GGCGGCGTTGGTTCAGCTTGGTCGACGTGAGATTGCCTCGGACCTGTGGGCCATCACCACCGCCGACGGCTACCTGAAGAACTGCAAGAGCCAGGACAACACCGAAGACCAATGCAAGATGAATGAGTTGCAGGTCCGCAAGGTGCGCCTCCTCAACTGGTCACGCATCGCCCCCGGCAGCGCCTTCACCGAGTTCGAAAAAGCCGTCGCCGCGGAAAAAAACGACAAGGTCAAAGCAGAAATGGAGAAGGTGAAGCCACGCCTCGAAGCGGCCCGCGACTGCGACGGCAAGGTTCCCTGCTTGATCGAGAAGCTGAAATCTGAGGCCCCGATGGCCCGCGACCGCGCCGCCTACGAACTGCTGTGGGTCAACACCGATGAGTCTCGTGATGGCCTCGTCACGGCGCTCACCGACAAAGACAACGAGGTCCGCTACGCAGCGATCATGGGCGTGTTGCGTCGGTTGCCCAAAGACACGGTCGCCCTGGCCGACACCGTGAAAGCCCAGCTTGAATCCGAGAAGGGTCAAACCCAGTACATCCGCATCAATGAAGACCTCAAGCGCCTCGAGGTTCGCCTCCGACGCGGCTACTGAGGGTCACGGGGCACTGTGCGACGGAGAGCGCCCCAGCACTGCCTGTGACTGGTGAACATGGAAACGGGCGAGAGTCCTTGAGGTCCTGCGGCTGGCGCCGAAGAACCTGAAGGTTCTCGCCCGGTGTCGTAGGGTGGAAGTCTGATGGGCGCCAAGAGGAAAAATCGACCGATCCCGGCTGCGGCGACGTGGTCGGCCAAAGCCACACTGGCCACGCTCGCCCTGGGGCTGCTGGGTGGGGTCTGCGGCGCCGGGCTCAGCGTGGTCGTCCCAGACGGCGGCTTGCTCGCCGGCGGTCGATCCCGACACCACCTCGCCACCGACACTGCCGCCGGCCTGCGGGAAGCTGCGTCACTGCAGGATGGCGGCCACCCCGACGACAACGGCATCGGCGCTCTCGCCCGCATGCTGCTGTGGCTGGAGCACGGGGCTGCCGACGACGAACGTGCTGGCGCCGAGCGCTTGTTGAAAAAAGCAACGAGCACCGGAAGAAAAAGCCCGGAAGCGTTGTACGCGCGCGCCTTGCTCGTCGACGCTGGCAACCGAGACGCCGCTCTCGATGACGATTTGAAGGCCGCGCCCGAGTCGCCGTGGGTCC
>CAJBHN010000774.1 GCA_903952805.1 uncultured Myxococcales bacterium
CGCCGACGGCTTGTCCTACGTCGACGTCTTTGGCCGCGACAACGCCGGCTATCCACCGACGGAGCTTGGGCGCCTGGTGCGCTTTGGACCGATGGTGGCCATCGACCACATCGATCCGTCGGCATCGCAGACCACGAGGGTGCTGGCGGCCACTGACGAAGAGCTGCTGGTGGTGGACTTCCGCCAGGTGCTCGACCCGGCCAATGCCACCGACGTGCTGCGGGTTCGCGGTGTCGATGAAGAGGCCTTCGCCCCCGACCTGACGGCCGTCGATGGCTTTGAGCAAGGCCTCGTCGTCGTTGGTGCCATCCCCCATGGCAAGCAAGATGTGCAGCGGGTCCGCATCCACGGCGACCTCGCCCTCATCGGTCACTCGGCCGGTGTGTCGGTGGTGGCGCTCGAAGATCCCCAATCCGACGTCGAGGTCGACATTGGCGCGCCCATTGCTGAACTCTTCACCATCGAGACGCCGCGGCCGGTGCAAGACCTCGTGGCCCGCGGTCGCTTCCTGTACGCCGCCTGCGGCGAGGCGGGCGTCGTCGTCATCGACCTCGACAGCGGTACCGTCGTCGGCAGGGCCCTGGCGACCAGTGGCGCCGACAGCCGCGGTCTCGCGCTGACCGGCTCGCGCCTGCTGGTGGCCGACGGCAAGAACGGCCTGCAAATCGTCGATGTCGCCGTCCCCGCCGACCCTCGTCTGGAGCGCACCATCAGCGCGGTGGTTGGCCAGTCGCCCATCAACCAGGCCCAGGCCGTCGTGGCGGCGAGCCTGCCGGTGCGCAACTTTGCCGTCGTCGCCGACGGGAGCAACGGACTGCGGGTGGTCAATCTGACCCCCAACGTTGACATCCGGACCCAGATGGCGGCCGCCGACGTCGACCGTGACGCCTTCCGCGGCTTTCGCCTGTCCAATGAACGCAACGACCCGATGACGCCGTTTGACCCAAAGAACGTCGCCACCGACGTGATCACCTATCCGTCGGCGTCGCCGGTACGCCAGGTCGCCCGCGGCCTGTCGCTCGACACCCTCACCGACGTCGCTGGCCGTCGGTGGCGAGACAACTGGTTGATTGGGTCGACGTCGTTGTCGCGTGACCTGCAGGACCGCATGCGCGGCGTCATCGTGCGCGAGGTCCCGGGGTCCCCGGATGTGCGCGGCGACGGCCTGGGCTGCGTGGCCCGCGTCGGCGACGATGTGGTGGTCGACGCCGACGGTCGCTGTCAGCCAAGCATCCAGGCCCGCTGATGGCCATCATCGGCGGGATGCCTTCGCCGTCATCGACGGCAGCGCCGACGTTGGCGGCGATGACGGCGACGACGACAGCGCAGCGACCAGAGCCGGCAAGCGGCAGGATGAACCTCTTTCGCTCTTCAGGACGTGGTTGGGCGCACCGGAGGACCATCCCATCGCCCCGGCGGAGCCTCGCAGGACGGCCATGGCATCGTCGATGACGCGGCTGGCGCCTACCCGGCTCAATCGCGAGCACGCCAGGCGCCACCACGGTGCACACCTGCGCTGCCGCTGCGGGGGAGCTCGAGCTCACAGGAAGTCGAGTTCGCCGCCGAGGACTTTGTCGACGCGTTCTTCTTCGACGGCGCCGCGAAGTCGGCGCCAGGCGAGGAGCCCAAGACCCACCAGCAGCGCCGTCATCGCCAGTGCCCCGAACGCGAGCCGCTGTCGCTCGGCAGCCACCACCACGAGGTGACCGAGCAGGCCGTCGGCCACCAGGGCCGGCGTCGGCGACAGGTACGTGCACCCAGACGAAGCCGCGATGCCCAGCCGTCGCTCAACGAGGTGGCGGTCGCCGCGCTCAATGGCATCGTCGGCGTGGTAGCCGAGATGTGCCCGCACACCGAGGCCAGGGTCTGGCTCGAAGCGGAGGCCAGCAAACGACAGACGTTCGACGCTGGCTCCAAACAGCGGTGCTGGCACTCTATCCCCGCCGGCGCGAAACGGGACGGAGACAACGAACGAGCGAACCTGACGAAGCATGTCGCCCGTACCGGCGTCGGCTCCGGCGAACTCGATGGCTTCGATACTGCCGTCTTCGCTGCGAATGGCGTTGGCGCCTTCGATGTGCGCCCCTTCCGGCAGCGGGTGCAAGAGCGCCACCCACAAGGCGTTCGTGGTGCCGATGGCGCCGAGGTCGACGGTCGACGACCAGACGAGGAGGTCCCCGTCGATGCGGCCGTGGTGGGCAGCGGTGATGGGTTCGACTTCGTGCGCGGCGAGTCCGGCGACGACGGTGAAAAAGGCGATGGGCATCAGCATGGCAAGGCTCCTGTCCTGGTGCGTTCAGCGTTGGATGAGGGCATCGATGCCTCCGTTGAATTTCGTGCTCTCGGGGAACATCGGCGAAGCCAGAGCGATGAACTGCACAAGCGTGAGCGACTGCAAAACCATGAAGACCACGGCGGGCACGGCGGCCGATCGCCGCGACGATCCGTCGGGACGGCGGTTCATCAAAGCGCGCAAGAAGACGAGGTGACCGACGGCGACGGCGGCGACGACGGAGGCGATGCCAAGCATGGGGCCGGCCCAGGCGCTCGTGTGGTAGTAGATGGCGACGACGGGGGCGAGCACGCTGAGCACGAGGCCGCTGGCGAATGTGCCGGCGGCGACGGATTCGACGACCGAGCGGCCAGTGCCCGGCAACGTCAACAACTTCTGTGCCACCAGCGCCGCGGGCAACGACGAGAGGACCGAGAGCAAGAGCACCATGGGCACCTTCAAGACGTTCCCGGCCGCCAACATCAGGTCGGTGCTGCCGACGGCAACACCGAAGACCGCGGCGAGGCCCAGCGAGGCGAGGGCGCCGAGGATACACAACTGCATTCGGCGAGCGGGGCCGCTGTTGCTGGCGTCGAGCGCTTCGCCGCGGGCGAGGTCAAGCAGCGCGTGGAGGGTCGATGCCGAAGAGGGGAGGGTGGCCGTGGTCATGGTCGTTGTTCTTTCTGCGCCGATCGGTGTGACCGGCTGCTGAGAAGAACTGTCGGCGGCACGTGTGTCGTGGCGATGCACACGTCATGAAACGTCAACCCGATTGCTGTGAATTTCCTGTGAACCAGCGAACACCGGGAGGCCCGTTCAGCCGCGCGGGCGCGGCGCGAAGCCCAGCGGTAGGCGCACCGTGAACATCGCCCCCGTCTGCGGCGCCTGCTTCGAAGACGCCGTCAACGTCCCGCCGTGAGCCTCGACGACAGCGCGGGCGAAGGCGAGACCGAGGCCGGTTCCGTAGGAGCTGCGCCTGCCACCATCGACCGCCCCCACCCCGCCGGCGCGCGTCGTGAAGAAGCGCTCAAAGATGTGAGGGAGGTCTTTGGCGGGAATGCCGGGTCCGTCGTCGGCGACGACCACGACGATGTCGTCGCCATCGGCGGCGACGCTGAGGTCGACGCAGCCGTTCTGAAAAGAGACCGCGTTGTTGATGAGGTTGCCGATGGCCCGTTCGAGCTGCAGCGGCACACCCGAGCAGGTGAGGCTGCCCCCGACGACGGCCTTGATGTCGACGTCGGCAGCGCGGATGTCGTCGCGGGCGCGGGCAACGAGGGCTGTGACGAGGGCGTCGACGTCCACGTCTTCGCGGAGGTCGCCTTCAAGGCCGCCTTCAGCGCGGGCCAGCAACAAGAACTCAGAGACCAGGGCGTCGAGGCGTCGGGCGGCATCGCCAATGACGACACCGAGGCGGGTCGCGCGTTGAGCGTCGACGCTGTTTTCCAGTTGCTCAGAGGCGGCGCGGATGGCGGCCACCGGATTCTTGAATTCGTGAGCAAGGTCGGCGACGAGTTCGGCGTTGGCGCGTTTGCGTTCGGTCAGCCGACTCAAGAGTTCATTGAAGGAGTTGCCGAGGTCGCCGAATTCATCGCCGCGGCCAACGTCGATGGGCTCGGGGTTTCGATCATGCGCGCGCTGGAGCACTTGCCGACGCAGCTGCTCAAGGGGGCGCACCATGCGCCAACCCAGCCACCACGCCAGCAACAGGGCCGCGGGTAGACTGACGAGCAGGAGCTTCAGCAGTTGGTAGCGGAGATCGTAAAGAGCTCGCACCGCGCGGCGCGAACTCTCGACGCTGTGGACAACGAAGTCGTCGTTGCCGTGAGAAACCGCCGACGCCGACAGACAGACGAGCATGCGGCGATCGGCCACAAGATCACAGCGCGCCTGCGGCATCGTCTTCGCCAGCCGAACCTCCTGCCGCTGCAACACTGGCGGCAACGAACTCTCGAAGCGGGCCAGCGACGGCGCCCCGTCGGGGCCGAAGAAGATGGCGCCGGCCGCGTAGAAGAAGCCGCCGCCCGCTTCTTCGTCGACGTCAATGACGACGCCGTTGTTGTCGATCACCCGCAGACGCACGTGATGGCGAAAGGCAATGATGCGCAGGGCTTCAGCTGTGTCGACCACGCCGTCGGCGGCGACCAGGGCCTTCGCTTCGCGCACCGCGGCGGCAGTGTTGCCGAGCATGCGGCGGTCGGCGCCTTCTTCGTTCTCGTTGACAACGAGCACCAGCACCAGCGGCAAGACGGCGACGATGAAGACGACGAAGAAGGCACGGACCCGCAATGAGCGCAGACGACGCAATCCGCGCGGGAACCCCGGCAGACCTTTCTTTGGCAATGACGTCGACATCAGGGGCTGCGCCAACGGTAGCCGGCTCCGACGAGGGTTTCGATGGCATCGAAGGAATCGTCTTTTTCGAGGAGCTTTTTGCGCAGCCGGCGGATGTAGGTGTCGATGAGGCGGTCAGCGACGACGGTGTCGTCACCCCGCAAGCGATCGAGCAGCTGGCTTCGTGAGTGCACCACCCCCGGCCGCCGACACAGGGCTTCGAGCAGTTTGATCTCGGTGACGGTGACAACGATGGCGTGGCCACGCCACTGCACGAGCATGCGTTCACTGTCGATCACCAGGTGATCGACTGAGAGCGTCACGGCCTTGGTCCCCGTGGTCTTTCGCAGCGCTTCACGACGAAGCAGCGCCGCCACACGGGCCAGCAACACCCGCGAGGAGAAGGGTTTTGTGACGTAGTCGTCGGCGCCGAGTTCAAGGCCGAGGGCTTCGTCGATATCGCTGTCGCGCGAGGTCAACAGCACGATGGGCACGGTCAGGCCTTGCTCGCGCGCCTTGCGGCAGAGAGAAAAGCCATCGAGCCCCGGCAGGTTCACGTCGCTGATGACCAGGTCGAAGCTGGCCTCTTTGAGCGCGCGCCAGCCCGCGTCGCCGTCACCGTGGCTGACCACCTCGTGGCCGGCATCGGCAACGGCGAGGCCCAGCACCTCGAGCAGGCCGTGGTCGTCTTCAATAATGAGCACGCGGGCCATAGTGCGGTGAGTCTCCTGCGAACGTGTGCGAGCTTGTGACCGAGAGAGACTACTCGTCGCGGTCGGTCCAGCGGATGGGAACAGGGTCCCTGCACAAGACGCGGCCTCGCAGGCCTCCGGGCCCACCTGTTCTTTTGGTCAGGTTCCTCGTTCACTGTCTGCGCAGGTGGGCTACGCATTCGTCGTGCGCCCGAATCGTTGCCTGGCACCGACCACGCACACGGCGCCGACGATGTGCATCACTTCGACGAAAATGCTTGCGGCCACGTCGTTTGAAACGGCGAGCAATGCTGCCGGAATCATGCTGAAAAGGAAGAGCACACGGAGCGCCAGGAAGATCGTGGTACCGCGACAATCCCTGCATCAGCGCGCCCGGCCCGGCATCCAATGGCGGAGGTGTCATTGTGAAGGTCCGTCGTGTGCTGTTGTTGTCGGTGTGTGCGCTGGGTGTGTCTGCTGCCGCGTCGTCGGCGTGCTCGACGGATTCCGCGGGCGAGCCCCGCACGCCGCCACCGATCCCGCCGGTGAACGAGGCGGTCGGTTGCGATGACGCCGCGCTGCTTGAGCGCCCGACCGACCCGACCGAACGCGGACCGTGGCCGGTCGGCACGCGGCGCGTGCAGATCGGACGCCTCGCTGTCGACGTGTTCTACCCGGCTGAGCGCGGCAGCGACTTCGACGTCGATCCAGCCACGTTTGACATCCGCACGTTCCTGCCCGCGTCGCAGCAGGGCTTCGTATCTGACGCGCGCAACCCGGGGCAGCGCTGCGACTGCGCGCGCGACCTGCCCGTCGACGACGACCACGGTCCGTGGCCGGTCGTTTTGTTCGTGCACGGCACCGCGTCGTTTTCGACGCAGTCGCTGTCGGACGTCACGCACTGGGTGAGCCGCGGCGTCGTCGTCCTCGCGGCCACCCACCCGGGCCTCTACCTCGCCGACAACCTCGCGATCTTCTGCCCCGACGACGTCAGCGGACCCCGCGATCTGCAGGGCGACCTCGATGCGTTGCGCGCCGCGATCGCGGACGGCGGGGCCGGCGTGCCGTTTCTCGCGGGGGCACTCTCTGGGCACATCGCCCTCGTCGGGCACAGCGCCGGGGCCAACGCGGTCGTCGAGGCGGCGAACCGTTGGCAGGACGACGCAGACCTCGACGTCGTCGTCTCCCTCGCCGGCAGCGCGACGCTCACGCGCCCGGGCACGTCGTTTCTCGCCCTCTCCGGCACCAAGGATGGCGTCGTGCGGTCGTCGGCGTCGATGGAGGCCTGGGCATCGTCGACGCCGCCGCGCCGTTTCGTATCCCTCGAGGACGCAGGCCACCTGGCGTTCTCCGACCTCTGCGAGACACGCAACGCCGACGGCGAGAACCTCCTTGAGATCGCGCAAGACGAGCGCATCTGCGGCGCCGACGCGGCGGGCTTCCTCTTTGACTGCAGCCCCGAGCTGCTCAAAGACGCGCTCGCGCGTCCCATCGTGCGTGCGGCGACGACGTGGGCGTTCGAGGAGCGATTGTTCTGCGCGACACCGCCCGTGTCGTTCGAGGCCGCCGTTGAGGGGCTGGCGGGAGTCGCCGGCGCCGAAGAGGTCCTCCAGTAGCGTCGGAGCTCGAGACGATGCACAACAGCGGTGGAGGCTTGGACACCTCAAGCTGCACAAGGCTCGCGAAGACGTCGTCGGGGACCAACTCGAGTTCCGCCACGATGGAGTCAAAGAACGCCGTGTCGTCAGGAGCGATACGGCGCGCCAGGGTCGCGAGGTCGCCGGCGTGGGGGCGCCTCATCGGAGAGTTCACGAAGGCGTGCGTAGAGCTGTCGACGTTGATGTGAGCAGTGGCACGACGGGATCCCCAACGCGACACCGAGATCGTGGACGTCCAGCCTCGGCCCGCCGGAAATCAGCCGGTGGCCGCGTGCCGAATCGAGGCGCACACCGCCGTGAGTTGGGCGACGTCGACAAGGGCGCCGGGGGCGCTGACGACGATGCTGGCGCGGTCGGCGTCGCTGATGATGGCCACGACGAGGGGCAGGAAATTATCCTGATTCGGCAGGAAATACGCGCCGTTGACGTGAAATCCGTTGCAGCACAGCGCATCTGCCGTCGGCAACGCCATATGCGACACCAGCGCCGACGCCGGAAAGCGCCGGGATCGGATATGGGCGCCATTCCACAGGCCAAAGAGGATTCGAATGGCCCAGATGGGCAGCCAGACCGCCAGCTGTTCGGTGGGGTCGAGCTTGATGGGCTCCTTTTGCACCAGGCGCTTGACGATGTCTTTCTGCACGGCCTTCCAGTCGGCGGCGCCGTCGACCTCGAGGAACAGGGGGCACGTCATGTTGCCGGTGGCGCGGACGGACTTCTGGTAGTTGCGCAGGTCCACGGGGACCATCACCCGCGTGGGCGTGGTGTGGAATTGCGTGGCGTGGCGGGCGAGGGCTGCGGCAATGCGGGCCACCAATGAGGTGCCGGGTTTCTCGATGGTGAGGCGCTGGTGGATCATGGCGCTGGCCTTCGCAGGGCCAGTGGTTGTCGCCGTCACGGCCAAGCGCTCGCCCTTGAGCATCGGGCGGGTCTGGCTGCTCAGGGAGCGGACCATTTCCGTATCGTTCAGCGTGCAATCGCTCCCCACGAGCGGCTCACCGCGGAGGGAACGAAACACATCTTCGGCGAAATGCAGCAGGCCCCGGGCGTCCATCACGCCGTGGAAACAGCGGAAGACCAGGCGATCGGGGGTGCCCGGGCACAGCACCACTTCGCAGGTGGGGCCCGTGGCCGGGGGCAACCATTGCTCGAGGTCTCTGGGCGGTCCGTCGTCGGTCCACCCCGTCAGCACCCGCACCGGAGGAACCGGCCCAGTCGCCACCCAGCGCGCGAATCCCAGCACGCCCCGCAGCACCAGCCGGGAACCCGGATTGGCGGCGGCGGCGGCGGCCACGGCCATCTTCAACGCCGCCGGCGACAGCGCCGTCGATGCTTCAGCCAGGCCCTGTCCCTCCATCACGATCTGGATGCAGAAGCCCAAAACCCTGCTGTCGCTGGCCAGGTAGAGCTTCTCGTTGAACGAGACCCGGCGGCTGTACACGTCAGCCACCGGCGGACTTTCCGCCCGCAGCGGCGGCCGCCATGCACACCATGCACAGCTGCACCATGGTCTGCGGGGACTCGAACTGTTCCAGGCCCGTGGCCTCGACGTCGATGTCGATGGCGAAGGCTTCTTCGAGGCTGGCAATCAACGTCACCACCGCGAAAGAATCGAGCAGCCCAGCGGACAGCAAGGGCGTATCGGCCACCAGCGCCGTCTTGCGCAACGTCGGGAACTCGCGCTGCAGAATGGCCATGATGGTCGCCATCACCACGATGGGGTCCCCGGCCTTGGTCGTCGATGTCATATGGTGTCTCCGGTGTGAAACCACGGCTTCACCGAGGTGCCTGCTTTGAATGAGGACAGATACACCTGTGGTCTGTCGACAAGCCGCCGTCGCGCCAGAGGTCGTTCATGCCTCCCTCTGGCGCGCCTGCTCGGCGACGGCAATGCGGCAACGTGTCTTCCGGAGGCGTCCGGGCTTTTGACCCTGATTCTTACGGACAGCGACGGAGTCGTCGCGCCAGCCGCCCGACACCGAACATCATGGCCGCAGCCAGCGAGGCGAACGCGAGCAGCCATGGCAGCATGAGGACCAGCGGACCGGCATCGTGAAACTGGCCGGGTTCAGGCGGCTTCTGCAACGCCCACAACACCAAGGCGGTGACGCCGGCGGCCCATGCCATCCAGCCACACACCAACGCCCACCAAGTCGACCAGCGACCGTCGACCATCGCAGCGACGATCGTAACGCCTATGGGCAGGACGAAAAGCCATGGCTGCACGTTGATGAGGCTGCACGCGACAAACGACGCCAGGAACCAAGTGGGACGGGGCGCGAGCGCGGCAAAGCGGGTCGACATCGAAGGCAGACGAACCGGAGCTCTGCTCGATTCAACACCCCTGGGGATCTCCTTGAGACCCGGCGGCTGTCACGATGGGGTCGCCGGCTTTGGTCGTCGACGTCATAGGGTGTCTCCGGCGTGAAACCACGGCTTCACCGAGGTGCCTGCTTTCAACTGGTGACAAAGTTCTAGTTGAAGCGAGTCCATTTGATAAGGTATGGGGAATCGGGATGTCTCAAGATCACAAGGATGCTGGGAATCCAAGTAAATGGGAAGGAGAGAAC
>CAJBHN010000775.1 GCA_903952805.1 uncultured Myxococcales bacterium
CGAAACCCGACGCACGGAGAATACAGGCATTTCAATGCGGTTCTCGGTAATCGTGATCGTGGTAGGATTGCCCAATGCATCGGAAGAAGACGACTGAATCGGACTTCCGTAGTTGATAAATCCTTCAAACTCTACGATTTCAGGAGCAAAACGCAGGTCGATCACAGAATCGTTCGCACCAAGAGTTGGTTCGATTTCAAGAGTGACACCTGTGTTACGAGGCTCGAACGCGGTAGGAGTCGCAGGAGTAACGGGGAATGCTCCGCCGCCGCCGCCGCCACCGCCGCCGATGCCGCCACCTTGGTTGTTGTTACCGCCGAATTGTTGTGGAATTTCGGGGGGTTCGTATTCGGTAGGATAGATAAATTCCCGAATGATCTCGATCGTAGCTTTTTGACCGGAGCGAGCCATGATGCTAGGAGCAGTCATGATGTCAGCACCTTTTTTCTGCGAGAGTCCGCGCATGATCATTTGCACTTGGCCATCGGTGAAGAGACCAGTGAGGCTAAGAATACCAGGAGCCACAGAGCTGTTTTGAGCAGTGCGGTTAGGATTGTTCAGAATCGAATTGATGCTATCACGAGTGATCGCATTCGAACCAGAGCGCGTGCCGCCGGTAACGATGTTAGAAACATTTGCGCCAGGTGCAGCAGGAATCCCTGGGCCTCACGGGACAACGATTCAACCTCGTCAAGAAACAGCGTGCCCCCGTCGGCGGCGAAGAAGGCCCCGACCTTGGCGACGTCAGCGCCGGTGAAGGCGCCCCTGGTATGGCCGAGGAGCTCACTTTTGAGTTGGTTCGGATCGCTGGGCAGACCCGCGCAGTTGATGGCGATGTAGCGGCCACGTCGACCGCTGTGCCGATGCAGCACCTCGGCCGCCCAGGTCTTGCCGGCTCCCGACGGACCCAGCAGAAACACCGGCAGGTTCGACGTCGCCGCCGTCGCCACGTGGCTCTCGAACTGTCGACCCGCTGCCGAGCGGGTGCTGGCGTTGACGTCGCTGGGGGGCATGGCGTCGAGGGCTTCGATGAAGGTCGAGCCCGAGGCCAGATAGACCTTGTCGCCGGGCTGCAACAACACCGGCTGCCCCGGCACCAGGCGCACCCGACCCTCGACATGGTCGACCCAGGAGCCATTGGCGGAGCCGACGTCGACGTAGACCCAGTGCTGCTCGTCGCAGCGCAAAAAACCGTGGATGCGGGACATGCCGCTGTCTTTGACCCGCAGTTCGATGTTTTCGCCGCGCCCAATGAGGATGGTGCTGCTGCGGGTGGCCTTGAGGCCAAGCACCAGCGGGGCCTCTCCCCGTCGATGCAGGCGAATGGCGGCGACGTGGGGCAGCGGTGGTTGGGGCCGGCGCGGCTGACGAGCGGGTGGATCGTGCAGCTTGGAGATGTCCTGCGGCGCGTCACGGGTGACTTCAGGTTCGGTCGCTCGGCTCCTGGTCATTGAATCCTCCCTGAACGTGAGTGTACCGCAATGGTGGCGTCGTCGTCGATGTCGTCG